>NZ_BAAGVN010000318.1:0-18895 GCF_054780855.1 Pseudaeromonas pectinilytica | reverse complement strand
TTATCTACTACCTGAAGCAACACCGCTTATATACCCGCACACTTGGAATTATTTGAGTCTCTAAAAATGAGGGGATCTCTGAGACGTGCATGAGCATCTCGATTATGCAATTGTCGAGCTATGCAAATCCAAAATTGACTTAGATGTTGAAGAAACAATATTCAAACAAACATTTACATTATTAAATAACACACTTGGAGATAAAGCATTTAAAAAATGGGACGGACAGCAATTTAAAGGTAAATTCCTTATTTCTCTTTTTGAAACCATAAGTAATGGCGTTCAAGTTAATTACAACGAAATTACATCTATCGAACCACCAGAAGAACAAAATAACTTCATTTTAAACAAGATAAAAAATCTTTGGTCTGAACAAACATTCACGAATAATTCTGGCGCAGGCGTTAGAGGAACAACTCGATTAGCTAACTTACTTCCTTTTTCAGTCGCCTATTTCAAACCGTAGGTGCTCAGACATGAGCAAGATAAAAACACTAGAGGCGTTTCAAGATTATGTCGACACCGAAATGGCATGGCGAATTAAAGAGGTTTCTTCACTTACAACATCTATTGATAGCAGCAAAGAATTAACACAGAAAACCATGATTAGGGCGTCAGTCCCTCTATTATATGCGCACTGGGAAGGATTTATAAAAAATTCAGCAACAAAGTATATAGAATATGTATCCAATCTAAGGTTAAAGTACTCTGATTTAGAGGACTGTCTAGTTGTTTTGGGTATGAGGAAGAAACTTCAAGAGATCACAAGTTCGAACAAACATGACATAATATCTGAATCCATGAAATTCATATTATCTGGACAGAATGACAAAGCAGTGTTAAATTTCGAATCTGCGATTCAAACCGAATCAAACCTTAAGTCCCACGTTTTTGACAATATAGCAAAAAGCATCGGCGTCTCAGTTGAATTATTTAATACAAAATACAATTTCATTGATGAAAGATTATTAAAAAGGCGAAACTGTATTGCTCATGGTGAATACCTAGATATTAATGCTGCTGAATGGAGAAATCTATCTCAAGAAACGATCGCATTAATGAGGACATTTAAAAATGAGTTATTAAATAACGCATCCACAAAGAAATTTTTAAAGCCAAGCACGTAGATTAGCCTGAGCATGCAACGTTCAATATTTACATCGTGTAATATCTGGCAATATTTCATCGCCATAGATGCCAAAGTTAATTTGATTGCAAATACATTGCGTAAATAACTAAGGCTCCCATCGGGAGCCTTATTGGATCAATCACGACGAGCCGAGGCGGATCTCACCCCAGCGGCGGAGTCCGCGGTGGCACCAGCCGCTTGCTGCCGGTGGCCTCGAACGCGGCGCCAAAGCGCAGCAGGTTATTGTCGTCATAGGCACGACCGGCGAAGGTCAGGCCCACCGGCATGCCGATATCGGCCATCACCCCCATCGGCACGGTCACGGTCGGCACACCTAAGTGGCGAATCGCCAGGTTGCCGTTGGCGACCCAGACGCCGTTGCTCCAGGCGATATCGGCGGAGGCCGGGTTCACATCGGCATCGGCCGGGGCGACGTCGGCCACCGTGGGGAACAGCACGGCGTCGAGCTTGAGCTCATCCATCCAATCCTCCAGGTCCAGCTTGCGGGTCTGCTCCAGACCGCGCAGGCCGTCCGGCACCGAGGCGATCTCGTCGAACCGCTTGAGGCCGCGCTGGGCCATCTTGACGTACTCGTCCATGCCGGCCGCCAGATCGCCCTCACGATTGGGCAGGGTGCCCGGATCGTGGGGGAAGATCTGCGGGCCATCGACATCGGCCAATTGCTTAAGCTTGGGATCGCCGTTGGCACGCAGGAAGTCATCGAACGCCCAACCGGAGAGCTCCCACAGCTCGTCATGGAGAAATTCCGGACTGATGATGCCGCGGTTAAACACGGTCGGCGCGCCGGGTCTATCCCCTTCACAATTGGAGACCAGCGGGAAGTCCACTTCGATGACTTCGGCTCCGGCCGCTTCCAGCGCCTGACGGGCTTGCTCCCACAGCGCAATCACAGACGCGCGGGTGTGGATACGCTGACCGGTCGGGCCGCCAATACCGGGGTTGTCGCTGGTGCCCGCCAATTCATCTTTATTGATGAACATGCGCGGCACACCGAGGCGCTTGCCCTGGAGGCTGTCAGCGTTGGCCGCCAGATCCAGATACGAGGCCGGACGGACTTCGGATGCCTTGGGGATCGGCACCCAGGGCTGCAGACGCCACAGATCGCCACGGGTGTCGGCATCGTCGGCCACCACCAGATCCAGCACTTCCAGCAGGTCGGCCATGGTGCGGGCATAGGGCACCACCACGTCCATGGTCGGGGTCAGCGGCCAGTTGCCGCGCACCGAGATGACGCCGCGCGACGGCGTATAGGCACACAGACCGTTGTTGGACGCCGGACCACGGCCGCTGGACCAGGTCTCTTCGGCCAGACCAAAGGCGGCGAAGCTGGCGGCGGTGGCGGTACCGGCACCGTTGGAGGAGCCGGAGGCAAACGGCGCGGTCAGATAGTCGGCGTTATACGGGCTCTCGGCGCGGCCATAGACGCCGCGCTGCATGCCGCCATTGGCCATCGGCGGCATATTGGTCTTGCCCAGGCAGATAGCCCCGGCGGCGCGCAGCCGTTCGATGGTGAAGGCGTCGCGCTGCGCCACCAGATCCTTGAAGGCCGGGCTGCCCGAGGCGGCGGTCAGCCCCTTGACCAGATAGCTGTCCTTGGCGGTGTAGGGAATGCCATCCAGCGGGCTCAGCAGCTCGCCCCGGGCGCGGCGGGCATCGGAGGCTTCGGCCTCTTTCAGCGCATCGGGATTCGGCACCACGACGGCATTGAGCTTGGTCGCGGTCTCGGGGCCGTTGTAGGCGGCGATACGGGCCAGATAGGCCTGAACCAGTTCGACCGCCGTGGTGCGGCCGGATTCGAGCGCGGCACGCAGCTCGGCAATGGAAACTTCGGTCACTTCAATCATGCTGGAGCTCCAGAAACGGTGACGGTTTGCGAGGTAATCGCCGCTGTTTGCAGCCGACCTCGCGGTCATTAAAGCGATAACATCCTGACAGCGGGCAATATCGCGCCCTTGAGGCAAATGCAGGGGCATTCCCTTTCACCAACACGCCATAAACCCATCCCTGGGGGCTCGATGGCGGCGTCCCTGCCGCCAACGGTTGGTTCAATGGGAACACCCCTGCCTTCGCGGATCCCCATTGCCACAAGCAAGGATGGGGGAGCGATCAGCTGCCCTGGATCTATTTGCCGCTCGGGATCTGCTGGGTGATGCAGTGGATATTGCCACCGCCGAGCAGGATCTCGCGGGCCGGTACGCCGACGACTGTATGGTCGGGGAAGATCTCTTCCAGCTTGGCTTGAGCCAGACCGTCAGTGGCCGGGTCGAGCAGCGGATAGACGATGCGATCGTTGGTGATCAGGAAGTTGACGTAAGAGCCCGCCAGACGGTGGCCGGAGTCGCGCGGGACGCCACTGCCATCCACCACGCCCTGCGCCTCTTCTTCACTGCAGAACAGCGGACCCGGTTGCGGGATCAGCCAGACTTTCAGCTTGCGGCCCTTGGCATCGGTGCAGTTCTCCAACACTTCCAGCGCCGCCTTGGAGCGGGCGTACTGCGGGTCGTTCACATCATCGGTCCAGGTCAGGAGCACTTCCCCCGGACGCACGAAGCAGCACATGTTGTCGATATGGCCATCGGTCTCGTCCAGATAGACGCCTTCCTCCAGCCAGATAAAGCTCTGCACGCCCAGATAGTCACGCAGGTGCGCTTCGATCTGCGCCTTGCTCAGGTGCGGGTTGCGGTTTTCATTGAGCAGGCACTCGGCGGTGGTGATGCAGGTGCCTTCGCCATCGACGTGGATGGAGCCACCTTCGAGGATCAAGGGCGCCTTGTAGCGGGCAAAGCCGTGCTGATCGGCCATCTGACCGGCGACCAGTTCATCCTGGCTCCAGGGGTGGTAGAGACCGCCCTTGAAGCCACCCCAGGCGTTGAAGCCCCAATCCACGGCACGGCATTCGCCGGCGGCGTTGATGACCACGGTCGGGCCGGTATCGCGGGCCCAGCAGTCATCGCTATTCATCTCAACGAGCGTGACATGGGCTGGCATGACGGCGCGTGCCTGCTCCATAAACTCGGCAGGCACGCCCATAAACACCGGGGTGGCCGCGCCAATGGCATCGGCCACCTGGGCAAAGGTGGACTGGGCAAAACGTCCCGCCTCCCGCCAGTTATCCGGACGGAACGGCCAAATCATCCAGACCGCCTGTTGCGGTGCCCACTCGGCAGGCATAAAGAAACCGTCGGCGGCAGGCAGGGTGTTCAAAAGTTTGCTCATTACTGATCCCTCACGCTGGCAGGGTGGCTGCCAGAAAAGCGGCAACAGGCGGCGCAGGTCAAGGCGCGCCGCCACATTAAGATGGGGCCAGTGTAGAAACTTGCGCCATCATCCATCAAATGAATAATATGCATCTAGCTATTAATCATGCGAATAGACCAAGCCATGAAACTGCATCAGCTGGATCTGAATCTGCTGCTGGCGTTTGACGCCCTGATGACAGCACGGAACGTCACCCGCGCCGCCCAGCAACTCTATATTAGCCAACCGGCGATGAGTCATGCCCTGAACCGGCTACGCCAGTTCTTTGCCGACCCGCTGCTGGTGCGCACGCCCCAGGGGATGATGCCCTCGCCCCGGGCGCTGAAACTGCACACTGCCGTGCGCCAGGCGCTGTTGCTGCTGGAGCAACAATTGGGCGACGAGGAGCAGTTTATCCCCGCCGAATCGAGCCGCCGTTTCGTCATCAGCACCACCGACTATGTGGAGTGTGTGCTGATCCCGCCGCTCATCTCCCGGCTCAAGCAGCTGGCGCCCCGGGTGACCATTGAAATTCTGATCCTGCGCGACACCCTGCCGGAGCAGGAGCTGGCGAGCGGCGCCATCGATCTGGTGCTGGGGTTCGATGAATATATGCAGGTGCCGCCCCATCTGTGCCGGGAGACCTGGCTCACCGAGCCGCTGTGCGGCCTGGTGCGGAGCGACCATCCCCAGGTTGGTGAGGCGCTGAGCCTGCCACAGCTGATCGCCACTCCCCATGTCTTTCACTCGCCACTGGGCACCCGGGAGTCCATCGTCGATCACTATCTGGCAAGCCAGGGGCTGCAGCGGGAAATTTCGGTCAACAGCCAGAGCTATATGTCGGCCGCCGCCATCGTCAGCCAGAGCGACCACCTGCTGGTATTGCCACGCAAGGTCGCTGAGCTGCTGGCCACCGGCTGGCCGCTGAAACTGGTCAATTTGCCGCTCGAGATGCCCAGCTACCACCTCAACTGCGTCTGGCATCCGGTTCACGATCAGCAACCAGCACAGGCCTGGTTGCGGCAGCTGATGCGGGAATTAGTCAGAGCGCCATAAACAAAAACGCCAGCACTGAGGCTGGCGTTTGTAGTTTCACATTCCGCCGCGCAGGGCGAAAAGATTACTCGGTGACTTCTTTGGTGCCGGTGACGGAGATGGTCACGCGACGATCCGGAGCCAGGCACGCGATCACGGCCTTCTTACCCTTCACGGTGTCGCACTGGGTACCGGTAACCGGGCTGGATTCGCCACGACCTTCGGTGGAGATCTTGTCGGCCGGAATGCCCTTGCTGACCAGATAGTCAGCAACTGTCTTGGCACGCTTCTCGGACAGCACCTGGTTGGAAGCATCAGAACCGATGCGGTCGGTGTAACCGACGACCAGAGCAGAGCCATCTTTCGGAGTTTCAGCCTGGATTTGACTATACAGGGTATCCAGAGCTGCGACGCCTTCCGGCTTCAGACTGGAGCGACCAAAATCAAACAGCACATCAGAAGAGAGGTTGAACTCCTTGGTCACTGTGACCGGAGCCGGTGCGGGCTCAGGAGCTGGTGCAGGTGCCGGAGCGGCAGCGGGAGCCACTTGGCCGAAGCGGTAGCTGACGCCGAGGCTCAACAAACCATTGTCCGGCTCGAAACCGATCTCGTCCTGGTCACCAATCTTGCTGACCCATTGGTATTCAAAACGCGCAGCCCAATCCCGGGTAATGGCGTATTCAGTACCGAATGCCAGCAGGGGGGCGACACCAGAGGAGCTCTCGCTGCCATTCTCGCTCTTGTAGCTGAAACCACCCAACTTACCGTAGATATCGGTGCCGGAACCCAGGTCATAGCTCAGCTTGGCCGCCAGTTGGACGCCTTGGGATTTGACATCACCGGAACCTACGGAGGAGTCATAATCAAACTTGCCAAGATAGTCATAACCGGCTTCGATACCGAACCAGTTGTTGAACTGGTAACCACCAAACACACCTGCGCCGACGTCATCGTGACTCGTCACATCGTAGGAGCCCAGGCTGCTGGTAACGTCACCACCGCCAATTTGATAGTTGGACCAACCCAGTTTACCACCGGCATACCAGGTGTTGTCTTGCGGGGCAGCCTGAGCTGCCGTCATGGCAAACAAACCTGCAATCGCCACTGCAATAGCTGTCTTTTTCATCGTTTTTGCCTCTTCTTGTGTGATGAACATCGGCGACAGTGCACTGTCGCTATCCGTTATTACCCGAGCGCTCAGTTGACGAGATCGAGAGCCAAACCAGCCCCGTTTCTACCCCAACGCACATCACGCGCACGCGTGATGTCAAAAAGCTTAGCTCTTAAAGAGTCCCTATGCCACACGGTACGATGAAAAAAACAGCTAGCCACTCTTAAAGCGCGCAAATAAACAGTCCCGGAAATCCAAGTCACGACTCAGGTAGATACCTATACCCGATCCCGGTCTCAGTCAGTAGATAGCGCGGCAGCGTTGGGTCTTGTTCCAATTTTTGCCGCAGATGGCCCATGTAGATGCGCAGATAGTGGTTGTGCTCGACGAAGGTCGGCCCCCAGACCGCCAATAGTAGTTGACGGTGGGTCAGCACTTTGCCGGGATGAGCCAGCAGCTCCCCCAGCAGCCGGAACTCAATCGGCGTCAGATGAATGTCTTCGTCTTGTCGGGAGACATGCCGTGTCACCAGATCGATGGTCACCTCGCCCAGCTGGACCTGCGGGGAGAGCGCCTCCGGGGTCTGCCCGCGACGTCGCAGGGCGACTCGCACCCGAGCCAGCAGCTCGCCGATGCCAAACGGCTTGATCAGATAGTCATCCGCCCCGGCATCCAAGGCCTGGATCTTGTCGATCTCATCGACCCGCGCCGAGAGCACTATCACCGGGATCGGACTCCAGCGCCGCAGATCGCGGATAAAATCCTGGCCATCGCCATCCGGCAGCCCCAGATCCAGCACTACCAGATCCGGTTTGCGGGTCGCCGCCTCGAGTAAGCCCCGTTGCACGCCATCGGCTTCACAGACGCGAAACTGCTCCGCCTCCAGAGCACTACGCACAAAACGGCGGATCGCCTGTTCATCCTCGACGATGAGAATGGTTGCCAAGGTTTCGCTCAATCAGCCTCCTGCGTGTTCACAATGGTTCATCCATCAAGGGGGGCGGCGTTTTAAGAGGCAGGGTGAAGTAGAAACTAGCCCCGCCCTGGGGCCGGTTCTCGGCCCAGATGCGACCGCCATGAGCCTCGACGATCGCCCGGCAGATCGCCAAACCCAAGCCTACCCCGGGGATCACCGACTCCTTGTCGCCGCGAGAAAATTTCTCGAAAATCAGCTGCTCCTTGCCGACCGGCAAGCCAGGCCCCTGATCCCAGACTCGAACCTCCAGTGCCTCTCCGGCGAGTCGGGCCGAAATGCCGATGCGGGTCTCGGCACCGGCATATTTACTGGCATTCTCCAGCAGGTTGACCAACACCCGCTCCAGCATGGTGCCGTCACAATAGAGCAACGGCAAGTCAACCGGCAGATCCCGTTGTAACGGATGGTCGCGTAAAGGGACTTCCAACTCGCGCAGAGCACTGCCCACCAACTCCGGCAACGACTGCCAATCCCAGCGCAGCGCCAGGCCGCCAGACTGCAGACGCGCCATATCCAGCAGGTTATTCACCAGGCGCGAGGTATCCAGCACCTGTTGGCGAATGGCTTCCGCCTGTTGCGCTTGCGGCAAGCCGGCCGATCCCAGCTCCAGAGTCAGAATTTCAGCCTGACCAAATAACACCGTCAGCGGGGTGCGTAGATCGTGAGACAGTGCCGCCAGCAGCGAGTTGCGCAGCCGTTCCGACTCCATCTTCAGCTGGGCCTGCTCGGCTTCACGAGCCAGGGCAATCCGCTCCAGGGCGATGGCGATCAAGACCCCGTACAAGTCCAGCAACCGCAATTGTTCCGGGATCATCAACAGCCGCAAGTTAGCCGGTTCAATCACCAGCACGCCCAGGGTCAGGTTGGCCGTGGTTAATGGCAACAGCCGCTGCGCCAGCGCGGGCAGGGTATCACTGCCCAGCCCGGCTGGGGCCTTGCGATCCAGGCACCATTGCGCCACGGCGCGATCAACCTGACAACGGTCTGCCCCCGGCACCCCATCCGATAGATGCTGTTCTTCATCCACCAGAACCACTTGGGTGCGGGCATGAAAACAACGGGCGACGAAATCACAGCTCAGTGCGGCTATCTCCTCGGCACTGACGGCTCCACTCAACGCCTTGGCCAATTCAAATAACTGCCGCGAGCGCTGCTCCCGATACTGGGCGATCCGCGCCTGATAGCGCACCCCGGCGGTCAACTGGCCGATCAGCAGACCCACCGCCAGCATGACACCAAAGGTCAGCACATACTGGACATCGCTGACCGCAAACGAAAAATGCGGGGCGACAAAGAAGAAATCGAAAATACCGACGTAGAGGATCGCTGCCAAAATCGCCGGTACCCGACCAAAACGTGCCGCAATCAGCACCACGCCAAGCAGAAACAGCATGACGATGTTGGCGGAATCGAGAATGGGCATTAGCAGGCGGGAGATGCCGGCCAGCACACCACCCAGCAGCAGGGTGGCCCCACACCCCTTGAGCTGCACCTGCCAGCGCTCGCTGAAGCTGCGTAGATCTGGGGGCAACACCACAGCCGGACGGGGCAATGGAGCCTCGTTCTCGACCGCCACCACGATCAGATCCAGATCCGAACCTTGTCGGCCCAACCGTTCGGCAAAACGCCCACCTCGCCGCCAAAACGACGTCCGTTGCCGACGGCCAATGACAATCTTGCCCAGATTATGCTCACGGGCGTAACCGAGCACGGCCTGGACCTCGTCAGGCGCCGCCAGGGTTGCGGTCTCTGCCCCCAGCTCACTGGCCAGTTTCAGGGTTTGCAAGATGCCACGACGCTGGGCTTCCGGCAGGCGATGCAGACGCGGTGTTTCCACATAGACCGCATGCCAGGGGCTGCCGAGCCTTGCCGCCAGCCTTGCCGCGGTGCGCACCACCTTGTCACTGCCATCCTGAGGACCCAGACAGAGCAGCAGCGCATCCTGGGTATGCCAGACCCGCGAAATATCGGCATCGCTGCGATACTCGCGCATCTGGCCATCGACCCGCTCGGCGGTGCGACGCAGCGCCAACTCCCGCAGGGCCATCAGATTGCCCTTGCGGAAGAAGTGCTCGATGGCGCGCTCTGCCTGACCGGCCAGATAAACCTTGCCCTCCTTCAGGCGCTGGCGCAGATCGTCCGGGGTCAGATCGACCAGCACCACCTCATCGGCACCATCAAATACCCGATCCGGAACTGTCTCACGTACCCGGATGCCGGTGATGCCGCCGACGATGTCGTTGAGGCTCTCCAGATGCTGGACATTGATGGTGGTGAACACATCAATCCCCGCCTCCAGTAACTCCGCCACATCCTGCCAGCGTTTGGGATGACGGGAGCCAGGGACGTTGGAGTGCGCGAGTTCATCCACCAGAACGACGGCTGGACGGCGTGCCAGCACGCCATCGAGATCGAACTCCGCCAGACGATGGCCGCGGTAGAAGTGATGGGAGAGCGGCAATACCTCCAACCCGGCCAGCAGCGCCGCGGTTTCGCTGCGGCCATGGGTTTCCACCAGTCCGACCAGCACGTCCAGACCCTGGCTACGCAGGCGTTGGGCCTCCTGCAACATGGCGTAGGTCTTACCCACGCCAGCGCTGGAACCGAAGAAGACCTTCAGCTTGCCTTTTTGCCGCGTTTTGGCCAGCAGCGCATCCGGATCCGGGCGACGCGGTTCATCCACATTCATCACTATTTCCTTGCTGGCAGGGACGCGTCGGAGGCGAGTTCATCCAGTGCCAGATTCAATAACAATATATTTACCACAGGAGCTCCCAGCACACCGAGAGGCGGCACCTCAATCTGCTGGCTCACCAGCGCTTCCACCTGACCGACCGGCAAGCCGCGAACCTTGGCCACCCGGGCGACCTGGTAATAGGTCGCCGCCGGGCTTAGGTGAGGATCCCGCCCGCTGCCGGAGCTGGTCACCAGATCCACCGGCATCCGTCCCATGCTGCCAGCGATCACAGGCCACAGTGGGCGCTCACTCGCGTCACCCTCGGTTGGCGCCAGCAGCGCCAACCGCGCGGCTATCTGCTGTTGCAGCTCGGGGTTCAGCGGTCCCAGATTGCTGCCGCCGGAGCCCGCGCCGTTGTAGCCCACCGCCGAAGGGCGGCTCCAGAAATAACCAGGCGCAGTAAATGGCTGGCCAATCAGTCGTGAGCCCACCAACCGCTCGCCCTGATAGACGAGAGAGCCGTTGGCCTGCGCCGGGAATATCCACTGGGACAGAGCCGTCATCCCCAGCGGGTAAGCCAGCCCCAGCAACAGGGTAAATCCGAACCATAACCGCAAGGCGGTACCCATTTGTGTCAACATCACGCGCTCCTTACACCCAACCAGCCGCGCAGAGCAGCAGATCGATGAGTTTAATTCCGACAAAGGGCACCAGCAGACCACCCAGCCCATAGATCGCCATGTTACGGCGCAGCAGCTTGGCCGCGCTCAGCGGGCGATAGTTCACCCCGCGCAATGCCAGCGGGATCAGCCCTATGATGATGAGACCATTGAAGATCACCGCCGACAGAATGGCCGACTGGGGGGTGGCCAGATGCATCAGATTCAACGCATTGAGGGCCGGATAGGTGGCGGCGAACGCCGCCGGTATGATGGCAAAATACTTGGCCACATCGTTGGCGATACTGAAGGTGGTCAGGGAGCCCCGGGTCATCAGCATCTGTTTGCCGATATGCACCACCTCGATGAGCTTGGTCGGATTGGAGTCCAGATCCACCATGTTGCCCGCTTCTTTGGCCGCCTGGGTGCCGCTGTTCATCGCCACTGCCACATCGGCCTGAGCCAGAGCTGTTGCATCGTTGGTGCCATCGCCGGTCATGGCCACCAGCCGTCCCTCGCTCTGATACTGACGGATCAGCGCCAGCTTGGTTTCCGGCGTCGCCTCGGCTAGGAAGTCGTCGACCCCCGCCTCGGCGGCAATCGCCGCCGCGGTCAGACGGTTATCGCCGGTGACCATCACCGTCTTGATGCCCATGCGCCGCAGCTCCATGAAGCGCTCCTTGATGCCGCCCTTGACGATATCCGACAGCGCCACCACCCCCAGCACCTGGTTGCCTTCGCTCACCACCAAGGGCGTACCGCCTTCACGGGCCACCTGCTCGACCAAAGTCTGAGCCCGGCGCGGGTACTCGCCACCGTTGGCTTCCACATGGCGGCGAATGGCATCAGCCGCGCCCTTGCGGATCATCCGTTGTTGCAGATTCACCCCGCTCATCCGGCTCTGGGCCGAGAAGGGGACAAAGGTGGCTCCCAGGGCGTGAATATCCCGCTCCCGCAGGTTAAAGCGCAGCTTGGCCAGTACCACGATACTCCGCCCTTCCGGGGTTTCATCGGCCAGGGAGGCCAACTGGGCGGCATCGGCCAACGCTTGCTCGCTCACCCCAGCTACCGGCAGAAACTGGCTGGCCTGACGGTTGCCCAGGGTGATGGTGCCGGTCTTATCCAGCAGCAACACATCCACATCGCCCGCCGCCTCCACCGCCCGTCCCGAGGTAGCGATGACGTTGGCGGCCAGCATGCGGCTCATCCCCGCTACCCCGATGGCGGAGAGCAAGCCACCGATGGTGGTGGGGATCAGGCACACCAGCAGGGCCACCAGCACTGTGATGGAAATCACCTGACCACTGCCGTTCGCCTGCACGGCAAACGCCGAGAAGGGCAACAGGGTGACGGTGGCCAGCAGGAAGATCAGCGTCAGGGCGATCAGCAGGATCGTCAGCGCGATCTCGTTCGGCGTCTTGCGGCGCTTGGCCCCTTCGACCATGGCAATCATGCGATCGAGGAAGGTCTCCCCGGGATTGACCGTCGAGCGGATCACCAGCCAGTCCGAGAGCACCCGGGTGCCGCCGGTTACCGAGCTGAAATCGCCACCGGATTCGCGGATCACGGGAGCCGACTCCCCGGTGATGGCACTCTCGTCCACCGAGGCCACCCCTTCGATCACCTCACCATCGCAGGGGATCACCTCACCGGCCGCCACCTGCACCACATCGCCTTTGCGCAGTGAGTCGGCGCTCACCCGCTGACTGGGTGAACCAAATTGCGCTACGGTCAGCTTGTGGGCCCAGACGGTCTGCTTGAGACTCCGCAGGCTGGCGGCCTGCGCCTTGCTACGCCCCTCGGCCAACGCCTCGGCAAAGTTGGCGAACAGCACGGTAAACCACAACCAGAGGGCTATGCTGGCGGTGAACCACAACGGCTCTGTGTGGTCCGCCAGTTGTAGCCACTGCGCCAGCCAGACCAGGGTGGTCAGGGCACTGCCCAGCCAGACCACGAACATCACCGGATTTTGCCACTGGCTGCGCGGATCCAGTTTGAGGACCGCGCCTTTGCAGGCTTCGCGGCACAGCGCCGGATCCAGCAGGGAAAGCTTCTTGCGAGTCATAGTCAGTCCTTACTTCAGCATCATCAGCTGTTCGACAATCGGGCCTAGCGCCAGGGAGGGGATAAAGGTCAAGGCCCCCACCAGCAGCACGGTACCCACCAGCAAACCGATAAACAGCGGACCATGGGTGGGCAAGGATCCCGGATGCTCCGCTTGACGTAGCTTGCCCGCCAGGGAGCCAGCCAGCGCCAGCACCGGCAGGATGACGCCGAAGCGACCCAGCAGCATGGCCAACGCCAGCATGCCGTTGTAATAGGGGGAATTGGCGGAGAGACCGGCAAAAGCGCTGCCGTTGTTGTTGGCCGCCGAGGAGAAGGCGTACAGCACCTCGCTGAAACCATGGGCCCCCGGATTGAAGATCCCGGTGCGACCCGCCTCCAGCAGCAGCGTCAGCGCCGTACCCAGCAGCACCAGAGCCGGCGGGATCAAGAGTGCCAGGGCGACCAGCTTCATCTCGCCGCTCTCTATCTTCTTGCCCAGATATTCCGGAGAGCGTCCGATCATCAGACCGCAGATGAAGACCGTGAGCAGCACGAACAACGCCATACCGTAAAAACCCGCGCCGACACCGCCAAAAATGACCTCGCCCAGCTGCATCTGCAGCAAGGGAATCATGCCGCCCAACGGAGTGAAGGAGTCATGCATGGCATTGACCGCGCCACAGGAAGCCGCCGTGGTCACCACCGCAAACAGACTGCTGGCGGCGATACCGAAGCGGCTCTCCTTGCCCTCCATATTGCCGCCGGGCATCAAGGTGGATGCCTGTTGTTCCAGTCCCAGCGCTGCCAGCTGTGGCGTACCCGCCTGCTCGGAGCGGGTCACCATGATCACCGCCAGCACCAACATCAGAGTCATGGCCAACACAATGGCGACGCCCTGACGCTGATCGCCAGCGACCCGGCCAAACGCGAATACCAGAGCCGCCGGGATCAGGAAGATGGCGAGCATCTGCAGGAAATTACTCAGCGCGGTCGGATTCTCGAAGGGATGCGCCGAGTTGGCATTGAAAAAACCGCCGCCATTGGTACCCAACATCTTGATCGCTTCCTGGGAGGCGACGGGTCCCATGGCCAGGGTCTGCTCGCTTCCGCTCAAGGTGGTCAGTTGCAGATAGTCCTGCAGGTTCTGCACCCCACCTTGCTGCACAAACAACAGGGCCAGCAGGCAGGAAATGGGCAACAACAGGTAGAGAGTAATGCGGAACAAATCGACCCAGGCATTGCCAATCGCCGCAGCCCCATGGCGGGTCAGACCGCGGATCAACGCAAAGGCCACGGCACCACCGGTCGCCGCCGAGAGAAAATTCTGCACCGTCAACCCCACCATCTGGCTGAAGTAGCTCAGGCTGGTTTCACCGGCATAGGCCTGCCAGTTGGTATTGGTCATGAAGCTGACTGCGGTATTCAACGCCAGATCGACCGACAGTCCGGGCAGATGCTGTGGATTGAGCGGTAACACCCCCTGCAGCAGTAACAGCACAAACAGCATGCCACCACCCAGTAGGTTAAACACCAGGATGGCGAAGGTGTAGCGTCGCCAATCCATCTCCTCTGTGGCGGCTCCCAGGCAGAGTCGCTCCAGACGTTGCAAGGGGCGCGGTAGCTCCCCCTCGATGAGGCGAGCCAACAACTGACCCAAGGGCCAGGCCAGCAGACCCAGCACCAGTAAAAACAGCAGTAATAGTATCCAGGCGTCGGAACCCATTAGAATTTCTCCGCATTGAGTAGGGCATACAGCAGATAGGCGGCCAGAGCCAAAGCCCCCAACCCGCCCAGTAGCATCCAGATCGTCATCTCATCACTCCATGGCAGCGGCAACCGATCGCCGCCTCTGAGTCAAAGGCTAAGAGACTGCAGGCAAAAATGAGGTAAAAAGGTCACGGCTCCCTGTAAAAATTCCGTAAAAATCACCGGCTGACGCCGGTTTCTTGTCCATCAACAAGTCTTTGAGCCCCAATCACGCCCCGGTTATCGGTTAGCGCTTGGCAAGCTTGTTAAAAACATGTTATTTCCACTGCATTGTCCCTCAGGAATATCACCATGGCTGAACAAATTACCCCCCACGCCACCTCGTCCGATGAACGCCAACCCGTGGGAGCCCTGTTGCTGCGCACCCTGGCGATGCCAGCCGATACCAATCCCAGTGGCGATATCTTCGGCGGCTGGTTGATGGCGCAGATGGATATGGGGGGGGCCATTCTGGCCAAGGAGCTGGCCCGTGGCCGGGTGGTCACAGTCGCGGTCGATGCCATCACCTTCCTCAAGCCGGTGGCGGTCGGTGATGTGGTGTGCTGTTACGGCGAGTGCATCAAGGTGGGAAACAGCTCGCTCAAGATCAAACTGGAAACCTGGGTGAAGAAGGTGGCGAGCGAACCGATCGGCGAGCGCTATTGCGTCACTGAGGCGGCGTTTACCTATGTGGCGGTGGACCGGGAGGGTCGTCCCCGCGCCCTGCCAGCTGAACTGAAGTTCAACAAGAGCGAGATATAAGCCGCCAGCCTTGATCTTCGCCATCCAGCGCGATACGTTGCCAGAACCCATGGCTTTCGCGCAGGATTTTATCATGAATAATCAACCACATATCATTATATCCGCCCTGGATCTTGCCCGTATCGAGCGCTTGCTCGACAGCCTGCCGGATCATCGCTTTCCGGGGAAGCGCGCCTTGGAACAGGAGCTGGATCGCGCCGAGGTGCGCGATCCGGAAGAGATGCCCCCCCATGTGGTCACCATGAATTCCGAGGTCCGTTTTCGCCTGCAACCCTCAGGCGAAGAGTTCTGCCTGACCCTGGTTTACCCCAAGGACGTTAACGGCCATACCGATCGCATCTCGATCCTGGCACCGGTCGGCAGCGCCCTGCTCGGCCTCGCCATCGGCGACGAGATCACCTGGCCCGGTCCCGGTGGCCAGCCATTGCAGGTGAGCATCATCGAAATTGTCTATCAACCGGAGCGCGAACTGGAGTTTCATCGCTAATCTGGCAGTTCGTATCAGGATAGCCATTCCGGGTCAGCTATCTGGGCCGGCAATCGGCAGGAAGAGGGTGAAGCAGGTTCCGACACCCTCTTCACTACTCACCTCAATCCGTCCCTTGTGCTTCTTCAGAATGCCATAGGCTAACGAAAGGCCGAGCCCGGTCCCCTGGCCCACGGGCTTGGTGGTGAAAAAAGGCTCAAAAATCCGCATCCGTACCGCTTCGGACATCCCCTTGCCATTATCCCGGATCTGCACCCAGACCCACTCCCCGTCGCGCCCTGTGGTCAGCCAGATGTCGCCCATCTTGTCGATGGCATGGGCAGCATTGACCAGAATATTCATAAACACCTGATTGATCTGCGCAGGGACACACCGGACCAGCGGTAAATCACTGTACTCCTTGTGTACCTTGGCCTTGTATTTGAGCTCATTCCAGACCACGTTCAGGGTGCTATCTAGCCCCTTGAGCAGGTCCGCCTCTTGCCAGACCGCTTCCCCTGCCCGGGCAAAGTCCTTGAGGTCCTGAACGATCTGCTTGACCCGATCCAATCCATCGGCGGACTCGGCCAGCAGCTCAATCACATCCTGGCGCACATAATCCAGCTCGATGGATTCCCGGTATTGCAACAATCGCTGCTGCACCGCAGGCGGCAATTCATCCGCAACCTGCTCATAGGTGTTAATAAGCTCCAAAAGAGTTGCTATATAGCTTTTCAGGGTACTGAGGTTGGCATTGACGAAGCCGATCGGGTTATTGATTTCATGAGCAACCCCGGCCGCCAATTGACCAATCGCCGCCATCTTGTCGGATTGCAGCAACTGCCCCTGAGTGTTCTCCAACTGCTGATTCAAGCGCTGCAAGGTTTCATAGTCATCACGCAGCTTACGGTTGGCATCCGTCAACTCCCGGGTTCGTAGCGCGACCCGATCCTCAAGTTCCTGATTGGTCTGCAACAGGTTGTGCTGTGTCTCGCGCAGACGGCTATTTTGCCGCACCACGCGCAGTTGCGAGTCATAGAGATCGGCATAGGTCTTGTGCATACCGGCTTGCAGGATGGGCATGGCCTGTTCGGCAACATGGACCGATTGCAGATAGGCATCTCGCGGCGATACCCCCGCCTGAATCGCCAGGATCTGGAAGCAGACCGGCTTGTCGATGGTCAGGACATGGAAGCGCATCCAGAAGTTCATGTAGCGCAGGAAGACTCTGAGTTCATCCAGCGTCATCTCTTCCTTGCAGGCTTCATAGAGATGATGCAAGAACAGTTGATGGTCCTTGGCGTGCTCAATCATCACTTCGGACAGGCAGCCGACCTCGAACATCATTTCTTCTTCGGAATTCATGTGCTCGCGCAACTGCTCACCGAGGATTTTCAGTCGCGCCTGCAGTTGCTTACCGCTAATGCCTTCCAGCAGACACAGCGCCAGATCCCCCACATCCCGAAACAATTGTTTATGTTCTTCGTCAACCGAGGCAATTCCCGTCGAAAACTCCGCATCCCAACCCGATCCCATAGCTACCTCTGCTGAATTCCTGCTGCTTGCTACGACCTGACTCAGGATTCCTCATCCAGCAACAAGGAACCATCCGGACCCCATTTTACTTGGGTAATCCCGGGGACCTCCTGCTCCAGACGCCGTCGTTCACGCTCCTGAGGCGAGAGCTGATTCATTGTCATCCGGCAGAGATCCGCCAGTTTCTGATTCTCGAGCCACAATTGCCGATAACGCAGGGCCTGGGCTATGGTGGTCACCAGCTCATAGTCATTCCAGGGTTTGGCTACGAAACGGTAAATCTGCGCCTGATTGATCGCCGCAATCAGGGCATTCAAATCCGCATAGCCGGAGATGATCAACCGCGGCGCCTCGGGTTGCAGTGCCAGACAGCGACTGAGCAGCGTGACACCATCCATCTCCGGCATTCGGTAGTCCGAGAGGATCAACGACACGGCATGGGCCTCCACATAACCCAGCGCCGCGTAGGGATCAGTAAAGGAGATCACCTTCAACGGATAAACTTGGCCATCAAAGGTACAGGGGATGCGCGCCAGTAGCCGGCCGATGGCCTTGAGCATCATGGGTTCGTCATCGACAAGCACTAGCTGTTCCATACTCACCTCGTATTATCTGCAGGCCCTGGCGACTTAGTGCCACCAGGGTTTATCGCTGATTCAACTCACGGTTGCACAACGTACACAGTGACCGCTTTCCCCTCGGTGCGCTCAAAATGCCAGATATGCTGGATAATCGCCTCGTCCAGAACCCGCCCCCGCGTGAGCAGCAGAAAACGACTGGCGCTGAACAGATCCCGAGAGAGCTTCATACCAGGTTTCAGCTGACTCGATCCCAGCGCGACTTCGCGGACCCGCTTCTGCTCAGCATCCACCACTCGGACCAGTAACGACACCAGATCCGGATCATAACGCTGCCCCTTGTTCTCCCGAATGTAGAGCAGGGCATGCTCTGCTGTGATGGCATGAGGCAGAATTAATCCCATTTGCAGCTCATCATAATCCACGGCAATCGCCAAGATCCGCGCCCCCAAGGGGATTGATTCGCCATGTAGACGATCGGGAAAGCCGGTACCGTCATAATGTTCATGAATATGGCGGATCAGTGCTCCGGCCCGGTTCAACTCGGGGATCGGCAGCAGTACCATCTGTCCCAGCGCCGGATGCTCCATCACCTCACTGCGCTCCTGACGGCTGCAGCTTAAGAATGGCTTATTCACCAAGGCATCCGGCAGGGCTATCTTGCCGATATCGTGCAACTGGGCCGCATTGCGGATCGCCTCGAATTCCTCTTCCCCCACGTCGGCCATCCGGGCCAACTGCTCTGCCACATCCACCACCCGCTGGCTGTGTCCCGCCCAATCGGCAAAGCGCATGTCCAGCATGTTGGCCAAGACTTGCAACGAGGTGCGGAACGGGCGCTGTTCCCTTTACGTGTTGTTGACTATTTTCACCCCACCCGATAACCAGGATTTTGCACTGTTGGGCTCTTGGTTGT
>NZ_BAAGVN010000317.1:0-18692 GCF_054780855.1 Pseudaeromonas pectinilytica | reverse complement strand
CTAAAAAAAGCAAGTTGGGATGACAATTATCGGGCACAGCTATTCTTTGGTTAAAAGTTCATCAAAGTGTGCTCCCGCCCTGCAACCAATCCCGGGATATCATCTGTTGCCAATAATGTTAATGGGGGTAATAATCTCCCATCAGGCCCCTTCAATACGCCCATAAAAGACAGAATGGTTGACATTCTTTGTAATCCATCAACCAAATCCCAAACGCCATCACTACGCTGTGCGACAAATATTGAAGGCAATGGAATGCCGAGCAATATTGACTCAATTAATTTAACTTTTTGTTCGTGAGTCCAACGATAAAACCTCTGAAATTCAGGGTTGATATATATTTCACCATCGCGATATAAATTTGAGAGTTCACCAATAGACATTGGATATGAATCAGTAAATATTTCTTTTCTCTTTTTATCAATTTGTTCGTTCAACATAATTTAATCCTTATTAAAACTTTCTCCCTGCCCATACGACACGGCCAACGATGTTCAACTCGGCGA
This sequence comes from Pseudaeromonas pectinilytica, assembly GCF_054780855.1. Classification (NCBI taxonomy): domain Bacteria; kingdom Pseudomonadati; phylum Pseudomonadota; class Gammaproteobacteria; order Aeromonadales; family Aeromonadaceae; genus Pseudaeromonas; species Pseudaeromonas pectinilytica. The sequence goes on along the minus strand of NZ_BAAGVN010000317.1, from coordinate 18,186 downwards.
GCTCGGCTTTGCTGATGTCTCGGGATGCGTAAATGGGATTGTCTGAAATCACCCGCACGCCGTTGATGTCAAATTGTACTCGTTTGGCGAATAGGTCGCCGTCGAGCCGGATCACATCCTTGTCGCTGATGGTTGGCTCCATGCTGTCGCCTTGAGCACGGCTCACTGGCAAACGTTCTGGTGGCACCAGGAGCAAACAGCATAAACAAGGCGCGAGCGATTCCACTCAGGCATCAGCATCATCTAAATCAAGCGCTTACGCAAGAAATCTGCCCTTGAATATACCCAATAGAATATAAATGGGGAACATGCGGATCTGGGGTTTATCACTTTATTCCCGCCACCTTCTTCCGGCCACATAGCGATCGCCTCGGCCTTCGCTATTGGTTGCGGTAGCCATAAGACAGGCTCGCCACTAAAAGCGGTGCGGGAAATACTTGCTGATCAAGGCGGTAAAACTGCGCTTACAGCGAAATTCGATCGCCAATGCATTAACCGATTGTTCAAACTCATCCAGCGGTCGCTGATGCTGTATCAGTTGGCGCTGCAACTGCTGTAACAGCTGGATCAATCGCCACCAGGGCCTCGGCGTTGCCAATATACAGCTGCTTGGACTAGACAAAGCTACAGCGCAACGGAACAAGCAACCGCCTGGATTGCCTATGAGGTTGGCTCCGACCACCTCACTGCACCGCGTAGCGGACTGTGATCCGGTATAGCCGCTGCTGCCACTGGATGTCCGCCGGAGCGTCTGGATAGGGGGCTGCTTCTTGGACCATCCGCCGGGCTGCGCGATCAAATTCTCGGATGCCCGAGCTTTTACCCATCAACTGTTTGATCAGTTGCCCCTTGCGGTCGATGACAAATTCCACCACCACCTCGCCCGCTCGGCGGGATCCCAACACCTTGGGAATGCGCTGGTGAGACAGCAGATGTTGCCGCACCTTGAGATCATGACTGGCCGGGTTGGCCTGCCCTCCCCGCTGGGCGCTTTGCCCGGCATCTGCTTGCTTGTTGTGGCTGACATGAGCCCCGCTTTTGCCTTGTTGTCCGGCTTTGGCCCCGGCCGCAGCAGGTCTGGACATGGTCAGTGGCGTGTAGGCCCAGAAGCTGGCGCTAGGGTTCGCGGCAGGGTGCACGTTGCAGCAAGATTATTCAGCCGTGACGTTTCCCGGCAAGTGAATAAGCTCAGGCTCGGCAGGGTTGAGTCTGAGCCGATTCAAGGCCTGGGCGATTCAAGGTGTAGGGGGAACGGAGTAGATCAGGTTATCCGAATGAAAATAACTATTGACCAGACGGGCGACCCAACCTTCGGCTACCATCTCGGCGAGAGCCTTATCCAGCAAGGCAACTTCCTTCTCGATCCCGGCCGCCTTGCTGTAGCCGATATAGAGATCTATATGTTGTTCCGGTTGATAAACGGTGCGCACTATCTGTTTGCTGAGTCCCATCTCGTGCAATGAGTAATCGACCTGACAATCGGTGCCGATAAAGAGCTGGTTACGCTGTTTGAGCAACTTGCCGGGCAGCTGACTCTCATTCAGCACGGCGTTCTTGTTCAGATGGCGGTCACTATCAAAGGGCTCAAAATAGGCAGCGCCACGGACATAGCCTATCTTCTTGCCTCGCAGATCGGCATAGCTGCGCACCTGTTTAGCCATGGCCGGCAAGGCATAGAAAGCGGGATGACATTGGTAGTAAGAGGTCGAAAGATAGCCAATATAGCGGCTGCGAGCCGGCGTTTTGGCTAGGCTGGTGAGCAAGTCGACCCGCCCGCCTTGCATATCCTGCAAAGCGCGCACAAACGGATAACGCAACAGATAGATATCGATGCCGGTGCGGGTTGACAGCTCTTGCAGCAGCTCTCGATCGATGCCATCAAAGCCCGAATCGGAGCTGATCGAATTGGTATCAATAATAAACGGCGGCCAATCATCCATGGCCGCAAACAGCATTTTTTTAGCCTGAAGCGGCGTAGTGATGCACATCAGGAGCAGCGCCAACAGCCCCCATCCAGATATGAACCTGCGACTCATCGTCATCGCCATGACTTACCTCATTCTCTCGCATTACCCGACAGTATAGGCGCAATCAGGGCGACGAAAGCGGATCCTGCGCCACAGATACTAGGATCCCGCTCAGGCGAGCGGCGTGTCGCTTTCCGGGATCGAGCGGTGATTGTTGGCTATTTCCGCTGCCGGGCTTGTGCGTGACCCCATTTTGCTTCAGGATCTAGCCGTCATTTTCCACTATGGATACCGCAATGAGCCAACTGACCAGCGATCTGAATGCCAACTACGAACTTCTCCTGACCCAAGCCCGTGAAACCGGTGTGCTGTGGGGTCTGCAATTCGGCGAGGATTGGGTTGTTTGTGACTCAAACGACTTTGCTGAAACCGACGTATTGCCATTGTGGTCCAGTGAAGAAGCAGCCCGCGCCCACTGTGTGGAAGAATGGTCGGACTACAGCCCGGTCGCCATCGATTTGGAGATCTTTTTCGACGAGTGGGTGAATGATCTGGGCGAAGATGGCGTGCTGATCGGCACCAACTGGAATGATGATCTGGACGGTCTGGAGGTCGATCCGCTCGAGCTGGCCAAAGATCTGGCGGAAGTTGACGAATAGTCATAACACCACCGCTCTTCGTGTCCGACAGCCCTCCACGCGAGGGCTGTTTTTTTTAGCTCGTGGACCAGCGCGCCGCGGCTTGCTGATCACAAGCTCTCGCCTCCACCCAGCGGCTGCTGCCATCGGCCAAGCGCTCTTTTTTCCAGAACGGTGCCTGGGTTTTCAGGGCATCCATCAAAAACTCACAGGCCGCAAAGGCTTCGCCGCGATGGCTACTGGCCACCAGGACCAGCACGATCTGATCCGTCGCCCGAAATTCGCCGACTCTATGGATCAAGGTGACAGCTTCCAGTGACCAGCGACTGCGAGCCTGTTGGACCAGCTCACAGAGCGACTTTTCGGTCATCCCCGGATAGTGCTCCAGGGTCAGCCCGACCACCGCATCCCCGAGATTGATATCCCGCATCCGGCCGACAAAACTGACCACAGCGCCGATGCGGCCCTGCCCCGCCAGCCGCTGGTATTCAGCTGCCAGCTCGAAGTCAGCCTCCTGGACCAGGACTCGCTCCAGCAGGGATACAGGAGCTTCGTCGGTAAACGACGACACATGCGCGGGCGATAACAGACTCATATCAGCCTCCGGTGACGGGTGGGAAAAATGCGACTTCATCCCCATCCGCCAGTGGCGTCGACCAGGATTGCACGCTCTGATTCACCGCCACCAGCACCGACTCGGCCGCCAGCGCGCGCTGCCAGTGCGGGCCTCGCGCCGCCAGTGCCTGGCGCAAGGCTTCGACCGTCGGATACTCGGCCGCCAGCTCTAGTTGACTGGTGGCCAGCTGCTCACGCAGCGAGGCAAAAAATTTCACCTGGATCATGACTCACTCCTGCCGTTGGTAGTCGCCGGACTTGCCGCCGAGCTTGCTGATCAGGGCTATCTGCTCGATCACCATGCCCTTGTCCACCGCCTTGCACATATCATACAGGGTCAGCGCGGCCACCGAGGCCGCGGTGAGGGCCTCCATCTCGACGCCGGTCTGCCCCTTGAGCCGGCACAGAGTCTGGATGATGACAGAAGAATCGGCCTCATCGATCTGCAACTCCACCTCCACCTTGGCAAGCGCCAGCGGGTGGCATAAGGGGATCAGATCGCTGGTTTTCTTGGCCGCCATGATGCCGGCGATCCGCGCCGTAGCGAACACATCGCCCTTGTGATGGCCCCCTTCGAGGATCAGCTGCAGCGTGGTGGGCAACATCCGCACTCGTGCCTCGGCACGGGCCTCGCGATAGGTTTCAGCCTTCGCCGAAACATCCACCATATGGGCCTCACCATTGGCCTGGACATGGGATAGCTGCTGACTCATCTCAGACTCCGCTTTTCAAGTGCATGACAAAACTGCACGGCCGGGTGCGGGCATCCAGCTGGGGGGCAATGATCTGCTGCCAGCCAGTGCGGCAGGCATTATTGGAGCCCGGCAGGCAGAAGATGATGGTGCGATTGGCCAGCCCTGCCAAAGCCCGACTCTGGATGGTGCTGGTGCCAATCTCGGTGTAGGAGACTTGGCGGAATAACTCGCCAAAGCCTTCCACCTCCTTGTCGAACAGCGGCTTGACCGCCTCCGGTGTGGTATCGCGGCCGGTAAAGCCGGTGCCGCCTGTGATGATCACCGCCTGGATCTGAGAGCTGGCAATCCATTGGCTCAAGACGGCGCGGATCTGATAGATATCATCGATGACGATCTGCTTGTCCGCCAACCGATGACCGGCGTCTTGCAGCGCCTCCACCAGCAGTAGACCTGAGCTGTCGGTTTCCGCGGTACGGGTATCAGAAACGGTCAATACCGCAACGTTCAGAGGTTTGAATTCCAGGGCCGCATGGCTCATATCGGTGTCCTTTTTCGTGTGATAGTTCGTGTAATAGTCGGGTGATGATCTGATGCAGCACCCAGGCTGTCGTCCGACGCACAATCATGCCCGCTCGCAGCAGCATACAGCTGCCACTCTTCGGGGGTATTGGTGTTGCCCAGGGTGCGCTGCAGCGCCTCGGGGGCCATATCCGGCAGCAGCTGGTCAGCCGCGAGCAACGGCAGATCTAACTGACGCAACAGCGCCTGGACCGAGTAGTCGCGTCGCTCACTACTGCCCAGCAGGCTCTTCAGCACCGGCAAGGCACCCGGCTGCAGCAGCAAGGGGAACTGGCTTCCCTGGACGCCGCTCCCAACCGGATGAGCCGCACCGTGCCGGGCCAGGGCGCGTAGCAGGGGGGCATCCATCCCCGGCATATCCACCGGCAGAATAAGCCAGCGCGCCTCGGGATAGCGCTGCAGGGCCGAGGCGATCCCGGCCAGAGGACCCCGGCCGCACCAGGCTGGCTCATCAGGGATAGCCGCGAACCCCGGATAGTCGCCGCTGAGCCAGACGCCGCCACAGCCCGCCTCGCGCAGCAAACGTAAGCCGCGCTGTAGCAGGGATTCCGCGCCAAACGGACCGCTCAGTTGCAGCAATGCCTTATCTTGCCCCATCCGCGAGGAGCGACCGCCACACAGCAGCAAGCCAAACAGCGGCGGCAAAATCACAGGTGACGACGGAGACGCTGACGGTGTGGCGGCAGATAGTGTGGAAACAGAGGGTATGCCAACCGGCTCGAACGGAGTCATATTCAGCCTCCAATCGAGGCCAGATGAGCACGAATGCCCGGATCACCCAAGTGCAACTGGTGCGCCTTGGCCTTGAATTGCAACGCCTGCTGCAACCGCTGCTGTAATTGCTGGTGCAGTCGGGGATCATCGCTAGCCAGCAGATCCCGCAGCTCTATGCCACCATCGCCAAACAGGCACAGATGCAGCTGCCCCAGCGCCGACACCCGCAGCCGATTGCAGCTGTCACAGAAACCGGCGCCATAGGGCATGATGAGCCCCACCTCGCCGACGTAATCGGCATGCCTGTACACCCGGGCCGGGCCATCCTCAGCCGCCCGCGCCTTGAGTTGCCACCCCTGGCGCAGCAGTTGTTGCTCGAGCTCGGCACCTCGCAGATGGTGTTGGGCAAAATAATCCCCCGCCACCCCGGTCTGCATCAATTCGATAAAGCGCAGCTGGATGGGCTGATCCTTGATCCAGCAAAGAAAATCGTCGAACTCATGATGATTGAGCCCTTTGAGGAGCACGGTATTGACCTTGATGGTGCCAAAACCAGCCGCCCAAGCCGCTTCCAATCCAGCCAGGATCTCGCCGAGCCGATTTTCACCGGTGATCAGACGAAACTGGCGCGGATCCAGACTGTCGATGCTGACATTCAGACTATCGAGCCCGGCAGAGCGCCACTGAGCGGCTCGTTCTTTGAGGCGATAACCATTGGTGGTCATCACCAACTGCTCCAACCCCGGCAGAGCACGCAAGTCGCCGATAATGGCCTCCAGATCCCGCCGCATGGAGGGCTCGCCACCGGTCAGACGGATCTTGCGCGTTCCCAGGGAGACAAAGCTCCGCGCCACCCGCCGCAACTCGCTGCGAGAGAGAAAATCGCGCGAACCATCGGGCTTGTAGCCATTCGGCAAGCAGTAGCTGCAGCGAAAATTGCAGACATCGGTGATCGACAGCCGCAGGTAACCGAAGCGCCGGGAAAAGCTATCCACCAGCACAGGCTCCGCCAGCGACTGCAAGGCGCCCGAGCGTTGTGGCGCTACCGGTCGTGAGGTGTCGGCCTGAACCGACAACGGCATGTTCGCCGGGCTCGGTGTGGAGCCGCGCCGCGACTCGACACTAGGTTGCAGCGACTCTGCGCTAGGCCGCAGCGACTCGATGTCAGGCGCCAGGCTCGTATCAATGATGGACATAAACACCTTTCCAAGTCGGGAGGCGGTTTGGTTTCCCGCACCACCCTCGCCAGTCAAACGGTTGACAAACACAACCGTCGGTTGGCTCGGCCTGAGCGCCCTGCTCCGCGTTGCGAAGGTTAGGCCCACAGGCTCGGGTTTATTGTGTCGTTGTCTCCCGCCCAAGAACCGTTTTAGGCCTATGGCGGGAGTTCCCCTTTTCAGCGCAGCAGATGCTCAACGCTACCGCAGACTCGGCATTCCGGATCCCGGGGCAAGCGCAAACGCTGAAACTCCAGACTCAGGCCGTCGATCAGCAACAGCTCGCCACACAAGGGTTGGCCGATGCCTGTGATGAGTTTCAACGCCTCCAGTGCCTGCAAGGAGCCCACCATACCGACCACGGGTCCGAGCACGCCATTGACCACACAGCTAGCATCCGGCTCGGTAAACAATCGGCTCAGACAGTGATAGCAAGGCTCGTTCTGTCCCCAGGTAAAGACGCTCAGTTGCCCCTCGCCGCGGATGGCCGAGCCGGAAACCAGTGGCACCCCGGCGGCTCGACAGCACAGATTGATCAACTCGCGACTGGCGCGATGATCCGTGCAATCGAGCACCAGATCCTGCTCGGCCAGATAACCGGGCAACATCACCTCATCAGCATATTCCGGCAATGCCAGCAGTTGCAGGTGTGGATTGAGCGCCCGAAGCGCCGTGGCTGCCGAATGGACCTTGTAGTGCCCTACGCGGTCATCCTGATGTAGCACCTGCCGCGCCAGATTGGAGTGCTCGACCTTGTCGCCATCCAGCAGAGTCAGTTGGCCGACACCGGCTGCCGCCAGATATTGCGCCGCCGCGCACCCTAAGCCGCCCAGACCTATGATCAGCACCCGGGCAGCCTTGAGCGCCTCCTGGCCTGGCAGATCCCAGCCTTTGAGATTGATTTGGCGATGATAACGCAGCAGTTCGGCGTCACTCAGCAGGCTCGTCCCACTCGCGGTCTGGCATCCCGGATTCATTGCAGCACCTCATCAAACAGTTGGATCTCGACGCAAGTCCCGGCCGCCAATTCACGCTCTCCTGGATGCCGCGCTGGGTCCAGCCGGAGCAGGCAATTGGCTCGAGACAGGGCGCTGAACATGGCGGAGCCCTGACCACCGGCGCTGGAAACCTGCAACTGACCATCGGCCGCCACCTCGGCAATCCCCCGTTGAAAATCAATTCGCCCCGGACTTAAACGCACTGGCATCGCCAGTCGAGCTGGCAGCCGCAACACAGACTTGGGCTGGGCACCCATCAGTTGATCCAGCGCCGGACGCACCAGCAACACGAAGGTGACCAGGGCCGAGACCGGATTGCCCGGCAAGCCAAAGAACCAGCAACCGCGTGTGGCGCGGGTCAATTGCCCGCAGGCGAAGGGTTTGCCCGGTTTGATCGCCACTTTCCAGAACTCCACCTCACCGAGCTCGGCCAGGATTTCCTTGGTGTAATCGGCCTCACCGACCGAGACACCGCCCGAGGTGATGAGCACATCCGCCTCGGCATCGGCGCGCCAGAAGGCTTGCCGCAGCAGCGCCTTATCATCAGGGATAATCCCCAAATCCAGTGCCTCGCAGCCCATCCGCTCCAGCAGCGCGGCGATGGCATAGCGATTGGAATCGACGATCTGCCCTGGCGCCAGCTCGCTGTCGACAGCGCTGAGTTCATCACCGCTGCTAAAAAACGCCACCCGCAGCCGACGATAGACGCGGACACGAGCCACCCCCAATGTCGCCAGCAGCGGCAACTCCCGAGCCGTGAGCCGAACGCCAGCGGCCAGCACCGGCATGCCGGGTTGTAACTCCTCGCCCTGCCGGCGGATGTTCTGTCCAGCCACCGCATTGGCCGAAAAATGGATGCACTCACCACCATCGGCAAGCGGCTCAACGCGGGTCTGCTCCTGCATCACCACAGCGTCTGCGCCCGCTGGTAACGGCGCACCGGTCATGATGCGAATGCAATGACCCGCAGGCCACTCTCCGGTGAAGAGCTGTCCGGTGAAGGGCTGCCCGGCAAAGGCCTTACCTGCCAGCAACAAGCTGGAGGAGCCGGCCAGATCGGCCAGACGCACGGCATAGCCATCCATCGCCGAGTTATCAAACGCCGGGACGTTCACCGTCGAAACTACAGGCTCAGCCAGGATCCGGCCCAGCCCATCGGCCAGAGCCACCGACTCCACCTCGCACACCCGTGGCAGCGCGGCCAATCGGGACTGCGCCGCTTCCAGCGACAGAGCATCCGAACTATCACAACAGGCCATCATCTATCCTCTTGATGCGTACCGACGGGCGCCTCCTGCTCGACTGCCACTTCAGCCCCGTGTCTCCACAACAGGTCGGGGTGGCGGCAAACTTGCCAGGAGGACACCATAAAGTTGCAGCATTGTTACTACAATCCAGCGTTCAAACCAAGCCTTACGCGCGTGGCGGTGGAAAACCTCAGCCCCCATGACGCTGGATATAGACGCTTTGCCCCTCCAGCTTCACCGCCCAGGTCCGTACCGCAACCCCCTCCTCTTCCAGACAGCGGCCATCGCGCAGGGCAAAATGCTGTTTGTACAGCGGCGAGGCGACACAGGGCTCACCCGCCACATCGCCGACGATGCCGCGCGACAACACGAACGCCTGTCCCAGCGGATCCCAGTTATCCAGGGCATAGAGCGCAGGCTCCAGCGCCGGTACATAGAACAGAGCCACCTGCTCGCCATCAACCAGGGCGGCGGCCCCTACATCGGCCGTCAACTCCGGTAATTCGCATACTTTGGTCCAGTTCATACCAGCTCCTTGATCTCGATGGTCTCTTCTTCGCCCTGAGGAAATGCCTGGCCGCGCAGCAGGGCACGCGGCGGCATATAGGCCGCTTCACTGTTGATAAACGGCTTGAAGCGCTTGAGCTTCTCCGGATCGGCCAGAGTCCCCTGCCATTCACACTCGAAGGTGGCCAGTTGATGGGCCATCTGCGCCTCCAGCTCGGCGCCTATGCCCAACTTGTCGTCGATGATCACCGACTTGAGATACTCGAGCCCTCCTTCCATGTTCTCCATCCACACCGAGGTCCGTTGCAGGCGGTCGCCGGTCCGGACATAGAACATCAACACCCGGTCGATATAACGGATCAGTTGCTCATCGTTGAGGTCGGTGGCAAACAAGTCAGCGTGGCGCGGCCGCATGCCGCCGTTACCACAGACATAGAGGTTCCAGCCCTTTTCGGTGGCGATGACGCCGATATCCTTGCTCTGGGCCTCGGCACACTCCCGGGTACAACCGGAGACCGCAAACTTGAGCTTGTGCGGCGAACGCAGACCCTTGTAGCGGTTCTCGATGTCGATGGCCATGGTGATGGAATCCTTGACCCCGTAACGGCACCAGGTCGAGCCGACACAGGACTTCACCGTGCGCACCGACTTGCCATAGGCTTGCCCGGTCTCGAATCCGGCATCGATCAACTCCTGCCAGATGGCCGGCAACTGATCCACCCGGGCGCCGAACAGGTCGATACGCTGACCGCCGGTGATCTTGGTATACAGGTTGTACTTCTTGCCGACCGCTCCGATGGCGATCAGACCATCCGGGGTGATTTCGCCACCCGGAATCCGTGGCACCACCGAGTAGGTACCATCTTTTTGCAAATTGCCGAGGAAGGCATCGTTGGTGTCTTGCAACGGCCGATGGGGTTTCTCCAGCACATGTTCGTTCCACAGCGAAGCCAGCACAGAGCCAACCAGCGGCTTGCACACCTCGCAGCCCAACCCCTTGCCATGTTTCTCCAGCACTGCGCCGAAGTGTTTGAGCTCACCGACCCGGATCAGGTGAAACAGCTCCTGACGGGTGAAGGCAAAGTGTTCACAGACATGGTTATTGGCTTCCATGCCCAACTCCAGCAGGGTCTGATCCACCACCTGCTTGACCAGATTCGAGCAACCGCCACAGCCAGTCCCGGCCTTGGTGCAGCTCTTCACCTCGTTAAGGGTATGGTTGCCCGCCTTGACCGCCGCCACTATGTCGCCCTTGGTGACGTTATGGCAGGAGCAGATAGTCGCGGTATCCGGCAGTGTCAGCTGGGGTGCACTGCTCTGGGTTTCGCCCAGGATCAGCCCCAAGGGGGACTCCGGCAACGTCACCTCGTTCAGGTAATACTGCAGCAGGGTATCGTAGTCGCTGTTATCCCCGACCAGAATGGCGCCCAGCAACCGCTGGCCGGTCTCGTCAATCACCAGCTTCTTGTAGATACCGGACTGACGATCCAGGGTCAGCACCTCCTGAGCCCCGGCGCTCTGGGCATGGGAGTCGCCAATAGCGCCGACATCCACCCCCATCAGTTTGAGCTTGGTGCTCATATCCGCGCCCTGAAAACTCCCCGCCTGCCCCAACAAGGTGGCCACGGCGGCACGCGCCATCTGATAACCCGGCGCGACCAGGCCGAAGATTTTACCCGCCCAGAGTGCGCACTCGCCGATGGCCAGCACCTCCGGCTGACTGGTCCGGCACTGCTCGTCGATGACGATGCCACCGCGCTCACCCACCACCAGGCCGGCACTACGCGCCAGCCGGTCTTCGGGGCGGATGCCGGCAGAAAACAGGATGACGTCGGTCTCCAGATAGTCACCGCCCTTGAACACCATGCGATGGCGAGCACTCTCGCCATCGACGATGCACTCGGTGGCCGTATTGATATGCACCTGGACCCCCAGGCTCTGGATCTTGCTGCGCAGCAGATCCCCGCCCACCGCATCCAGTTGTACCGGCATCAAGCGCGGCGCAAATTCGATGACATGGGTCTCCAGCCCCAGCAGACGCAGGGCATTGGCCGCTTCCAACCCCAACAAGCCACCACCGACTACCACACCAGTGCGTCCTCCGGCACAGGCATCACGGATCGCTTCCAGATCCGCGAGTGTGCGATAGACATAGCAGCCGGCGCGGGTGTGACCCGGGATCGGCGGCACAAAGGGGTAAGAGCCGGTTGCCAGCACCAGCTGGTCATAGCCATAGACCTCACCATGACAGGTGGTCACCGTCTTGGCCGCCAGATCCAGCGCCTCGGCGGCACTGGCCAGGATCAGCTTCACGCCTTGAGCGGCGTACCACTCCGGATCGGCCATTTGCAACTCTATGGGTGCCCGGCCACCAAATACTTCCGACAGATGCACCCGGTCGTAGGCGCTGTCCGGCTCAGCCCCCAGCACGGTCACCGCAAAAGTATCCAGCCCTCCGGCGTTGACCAGTTGTTCAATAAAGTGGTGTCCCACCATGCCGTTGCCGACCACCAGCAGTTGCTGTTTGTTCATCCTTTTTTCTCCATCCCGGCGGGCATACCGTCTCGTCATGCCACACGCCTCATTGAGTGTTCTGCCCCTCCCCGGCTCGGGTAAAAGGCAAAATTCCTGCTTCCCCAGGGTCATCGGGGAGTCCGTTACGCCACGGCGCTGCGGGCCTCAGCCTTGGGCTTTTTTAGCGGCGTCACCTTGCTGTGTTTTTCATACAGGAAGCTCAGTACCCGCTGGCGCAGACGGTGATATTCCACATCCTCGGCCAGAGCCACCCGGTTACGCGGCCGTGGCAGGCTAATCTCGAGGATCTCGCCGATGGTGGCCGATGGACCATTGGTCATCATGACGATGCGATCCGAGAGCAGCACCGCCTCGTCCACGTCATGGGTAATCATGATGACGGTGTTGTTGAGCTCGGCCTGGATCTCCATCAGCGCATCCTGCAGGTGGGCCCGGGTCAGGGCATCGAGAGCGCCGAAGGGTTCATCCATCAGCAGTACCTTGGGGGACAGCGACAGGGCGCGGGCAATACCGACCCGCTGTTTCATGCCACCGGAGATCTCGTGAGGCTTCTTCTCCAGGGCGTGATCCATCTGCACCAGGGAGAGGTAGTAGCGCACCCGTTCGGCAACCGCCGCCTTGGGAGCCCCCTTCATCACCTGCCGCACCGCCAGCTCGACGTTCTCGTAGACCGACAGCCAGGGCAGCAGGGCGTGATTCTGGAACACCACGGAGCGCTCGGGGCCCGGGCCTGCGACCTCACGGCCATCGAGGATGATGCCGCCGGAGGTGGGATCGTTCAGACCCGCCACCAGATTCAGCACCGTACTCTTGCCACAGCCGGAGTGGCCAATCAGCGAGATGAATTCGCCCTTGGCGATCTTCAGATCGACATCCACCAGAGCTTCAAACCAGCCGGAGGGGGTGGCAAAGCGCATGCCGACGTTGCTCAGATCCAGATAGTGTTTTGACATGGGAATTCTCCTTCCTTTTTGCGACTGGGATGACTCAGCGCAGTTCGCTGCGCTTGTCCCAGGAAATCCATTTCTGCAAGGCCAACATGCCGCGATCCAGCATGAAACCTATGACCCCGATGGTGACGACAGCAACCATGATGCGCGCCAGCGACTCGGAGCTACCATTCTGGAACTCGTCCCAGACGAACTTGCCCAGTCCCGGGTTCTGCGCCAGCATCTCGGCGGCGATCAGCACCATCCAGGCCACCCCCAGCGACAGGCGCAAGCCGGTGAAAATCATCGGGATGGCGGAGGGCAGTACGATTTTGCGCACATGGGTCAGCGGCGCGAGTTTCAGCACCCGGCTGACGTTTTGCAGATCCGGATCGATACTGGCCACCCCGACTATGGTGTTAAGCAGGGTCGGCCACAGGCTGCACAGGCTGACCGTGAAGGCCGAGATGACAAAGCTCTTGGCGAGCCACGGATCGGGCGACACATAGACGGCGCTGACCACCATGGTCACCAGCGGCAACCAGGCCAGGGGCGAGATGGGTTTGAGGATCTGCACCACCGGATTGATGGCCTGATACAGGGTCTGGTTCAGTCCGAACAGGATCCCGGCCGGAATGGCGATCAGCACGGCGATACCGAAACCAGTGGCGACCGTCACCAGACTGGTGAGGATTTGATCGAAGAAGGTATCCCGTCCGGTATAGGGGCGAACCTTCACCTCGGCCTGCGGGTTGGCCGCCAGCTTCTGGGCATTGCGCTCTGCCTGGCGGGCATAGAAGGCATCCCGCTTGTCCCGCTCGGCGCTGTGCTCCTGGTACAGAGCAACCAGCTGTTTGCCGGTGGCGACCGGACCGGGCAGACTGCCCAGCGAGGTCTGCACCTGGCTGGCTACCATCTGCCAAACCAGCAAAAAGGCGAGGATCCCCAGCATCGGCAGCAGACTACTGCGCCAGGCGCGCGCGCCGCCCGCCTTCAGATGGGTCAAGCCCCAGGGGCCGGCAAATGGGTTGAAACGATGAATCATGGTTTGCATAGTTCGGTTCCTTGTTCAGCTCGGGTGGCTATCAATAGCCACCCGCAGGTCCATCGGTCGTTACAGTTTCTGCTCGCCCTTGAGGCCAATGGTGAATTGCTGCAGATAGGCATTCGGGGTATGACCGTCATAGGGGACGCCATCGATAAAGTGGTTATCCACCGGCTTGTAGCCGCTCTCGCTGGCAAAATCCGGGAAGTCGCTGGCTTTCATCTTGCCTTCGGCAATCAGCTCTTTGGCGGCCAGGGCGTAGACATCCGGGCGATAGACCTTCTTCGCCATCTCCGCATACCAGCTGTCGGGTTTGGCTTCGGCAATCTGCCCCCAGCGGCGCATTTGGGTCATGTACCAGATGGCATCCGAGTAATAGGGATAGGTAGCGTGATGACGGAAGAAGACGTTGAAATCGGATGCCGGGCGCTTATCCCCCTTCTCGTACTCGAAGGTGCCGGTCATGGAGTTGGCGATCACCTTGGCATCGGCCCCCACATAGTTGGGACGAGAGATGATATTCACCGCATCCAGGCGATTGGCGTTGTTATTGGCATCCAGCCAGTAGGCGGCGCGGATCAGCGCCTTGATCAGATGGATATGGGTATTGGGGTACTGATCGGCGAAGGCTTTAGTCACGCCGAACACCTTTTCCGGATTGTTGCGCCATACCTGTTCATCCGTAATCACAGGCACGCCAATCCCCTTGGCAACAGCCGCCTGATTCCAGGGCTCACCCACGCAGTAAGCGTTGATGGTTCCGGCTTCCAGAGTGGCTGGCATTTGCGGGGGTGGCGTCACGGAGAGCAATACGTCGCCCTGGAGTTGGCCGGAGTTGTCGCCCTTGGCCGGCGCATAAAAACCGGGGTGAATACCACCGGCGGCTAACCAGTAGCGCAACTCGTAGTTATGCGTGGAAACCGGAAAAACCATACCGAAGTTAAAACTCTTGCCCTGCTCCTTGTAACTGGCAATCACAGGTTTAAGGGCAGTCGCCGAGATCGGATGCTTCGGCTTGCCATCACTACCCTTAGCCAACTGCGGTAACATTTTTTGCCAAACATCGTTGGATACCGTGATGGCATTGCCGTTCAGATCCATGCTAAATGCGGTGACCACCTCAGCCTTGGTGCCGACCCCCAGGGTGGCCCCGACCGGCTGACCGGCCAGCATATGGGCGCCGTCGAGTTGGCCATCGATCACCCGATCCAGCAGCACCTTCCAGTTGGCTTGCGCTTCCAGAGTGACATAGAGCCCCTCCTCTTCAAAAAAGCCCTTTTCATAGGCCACGGCCAAGGGCGCCATGTCCGTCAGCTTGATAAAGCCCAGCTTGAGCTCTTCTTTTTCCGGAGCGCCGACGGCGGCTAGAACGGACTGGCTGATCACAGCGGCGGTGATGCCAAGTGCCAACAGAGTTCTTTTGGATGCGTGCATGGTGGTTCCTCCCTGAAACAAAAACGCCCCGCAGATCGGGAGATCTGCGGGGCGTCGTTGCCATCTGTTCATATCAATGGGTCATTCGTTCTTCAGGACTAGGGCCTAGTAACCATTCGACCGCCGTTGGCCGAGGTCGGGCACCTGCTCCTGACTCAAGGAGTACTATTCAGTTTCTGTGCCAAGGTGAAAAAGCCGTTAACCGACCATTAACATGGCTTTTTAAGCCATGTTCAGCCGTTTTTTGCCCGGCAAGCGCCGAAGGGGCGCACCAAGATGGCGCCGTCGCACCACAGCCAGTCACAAGGGTTACCCGGTTACCCAGCCCCAATCTCGGTTTGGCGTGGCATTCCTTGGCGTAACAGACTACTGAACCAGGCCGCTTTTCTGCATAATGGGCCATCGCTAGCTTCCGGAGTTGCCATGTCATCCCTCCCGTTCAGTCACGATCAACTACAGGGTTTGTATCGCGCTATCTACGAGCGGCGGGATGTGCGCTCGCAGTTTCTGCCCGATCCGATCCCGGTCCCTCTACTGGCCCGTTTGCTCCATGCCGCCCATCACGCGCCGTCCGTCGGCTTTATGCAGCCCTGGGATTTTATCGTCATCGACGATCCGGCCATCAAGAGTCGGGTCAAAGCCCTCTTCGATATCGCCAACAGTCAGGCGGCCGAACGTTTCGCGGATGAAGCCGATGACAAGGCCGCCCTGTATCGGCGCCTGAAGCTGGAAGGCATTCTGGAGAGCCCGATCAATCTGTGCATCACCTGTGATCGCAGCCGGGGTGGCCCGACCGTCTTGGGTCGGACCAGCATTCTGGAGATGGATCTGTTCAGCGCCTGCCTGGCGGTGCAGAACTTGTGGTTGGCGGCGCGGGCCGAGGGGATCGGCATCGGCTGGGTCAGTATCTTCGACAATGAGGAGTTGGCCCGGACGCTGGGCTTGCCGAGTCATGTCTACCCGCTCGCCTATCTGTGTATCGGCTATGTTACTGAGTTTCTGCCCGAGCCCGAATTGCAAGCCAAAGGCTGGCGTCAGCGCCTACCATTGACGGAGCTGGTGCACAGCAATCACTGGCAACAGAAAGTGGAGGATCAGGAGTTGTTACAGGCACTCGAAGAGGTTCGGATCCCCGCCTACTGCCAACCGGAGGAAAAGAAATAGCCTGCGGCCAAAGCGCTTAATACTGGGCCCGGATCTGCGACAGTTCGCCACTTTGTAGCAACTGGCGCAAGTCTGCCTCGAACGCGGAAGCAAGGTTCAACAGTTTCGAGCGGCGGGAGAGTCCGAAATAGACGGCTCTGGGCTCGTCGAATCGCAGGGTTGCCTTCTTGAAGGTCCCCTGCCAGTTGAGATGTTTGATCCAGTAATCCCCTTCACTCTCGGTACTGAGTACCGCATCGAGACGACCGATGGCCAGCTTCTTGAGATTCACCAGACTCGTTACTGCGGACTCCTTATACAACTGCGGGTCGTTGTCGAAACGGGGGGAGTACTTGGCGCCGCGTTTAACGCCGATGGATAGCCCCTCGAGTTCCTCATAGCGATTGATATTTCGGGGATTGCCCGCCTGCAGATAGAACACCTTATCGGTATGGGTCTGATAGGGCACATCCAGATAACGGATAAAGGTTTCCCTGTCCGCCGTGCGCATCAGATTGCTGACCACATCGACATCACCGCTCTTGAGCATCGCCAGACAGCGGGCCAAGGGCGCCGGTTTCACCACCAACCGCAGATCATGCTTGGTGGCCAGCCGCTGCAGAATATCCATATCGATACCGGTATATTCCTGGCGTGGTGAAAGGATTTTCCAGGGCGGTGCCTCACTAAAAGCCACCACCAAGGTTTGTTGCGCCTGTGCGCCCCAACATCCTGGGCTCAACAGCATGGCCAAGGCCATCCAGCGCAGCGTCCTCCTCATCCCTGTCTCCCTACATTCTGCCCCTATCCATTCGGGATATGAAACCTGCCCTTACACGCGCAACTCGACACAGTAAAACATCTATCTAATTGATTACTATTGAAGTATTAAATTATTGATAGCCAACTCACCTTACAGAGCGCGGAAAACGGGTACAGGATGCAACGTTAAAAATCGGTGGATAGTCACAAAAATAGCAGCAAGTTCAATCCGATAGCTGAAGCAACAGGCGCCGGGCCAACTCTCCGAGACTGATGCCATGCTGCATGGCACTGCTGCGCAAAGCCGCAAACGCAGCTTCCTCATCCAGTCCATGCCGTTTCATCAGTTGTCCCTTGGCGCGGTCAATCAGCTTGCGCTCTTCCAGCTTCTGACTGATATCCGCCACCGCCTCACGCTGACGCCGCACCATGGCATGCTGGGCCCGTGCCTGCTTGATCCAGCTCTCTACCGGCTCTTTATCGGTCAGTCGATGGGGAACCAAGGTAACACCGGCATCCAGTAACTGTGCCTGCAGATGTTCGGGAAGTGCTTCGGTAAACAACACCACGGGAATGCCCTGCAGAGCTAGGGTGATCGCCAGCACCCGCCATTCGGCCGTCAGGCGACGGCAATCCAGCATGGCGCCATTGAGCGCCGATGGTAAGCGCAAGGGATCGCTGCTGGAGGCCAGCACAGGCTCATGGCCATACCGGCTGAGCAACAGAGCCAGCCGATTAGCCTGCGCCACCTCGTCAGCGTAGATCAATATTCTGGAAAAACTCATCCCTGCTCCCAGCCCTGTGCATGCGATGCCCCCTTGGAGCGGCGTGGCGATCGCCGTCCCGGCGTCGATATCAATAACAAGGCTACCTCAGAGCTGTCAGCATAAAAAAGCATTATTTTTGCAACATTATGAAAAACATTAAAGCCAAAGGTTATGCCACCTGCGACAGCAGGGTTTCTCCCATCTGGGCCAGTTGCTCCCGTAACCGCACGACTTCACCCACCAGGATCAACACCGGGGTCTGCCCCTTGAGTCGTTCGGCCTGCTGTGCCAAATCACTCAGGGAGCTGATCAGTAAGCGCCGCTAAATCGACCTACTTGCCTTCGTTGTATTGCGCCACTTTTTTTGCAATGGGCTCCAGCGGGACGTTCCAGG
>NZ_BAAGVN010000316.1:0-18633 GCF_054780855.1 Pseudaeromonas pectinilytica | reverse complement strand
GCCGATTATTTGGCCAAGAACGCCTGCCGAACCAAGCAGAGAAAGTCGATACAGAACAGGACCTTGGAAGGCGTTTTAAATGGTTCTTCGCGGAAGCGTGGGGAACTGTAAGTTGACAGACAGGGATCGGGTAAACTGGTAGTCGCCAAAAAACCGGTTCCTTCACCCTGCTGTCGCTATGCATCATATTGATTTTGACTCGTTTTGGCCAGGTTACGACGTTTCTGTCCATAGCCGCTGTACCAAACAAATTACATTGGCTCTTGAGCCTCGCACCAATCACCTGCCTCTGTGTGGCAAGTGCCATCAGCCCTGTCCATTGATCCATGACCGCCGGATGCGTCTAGTCCGTGACCGTGACCTGCTTGAACTACGCGTCCGCCTGCAAGTCCCCATCCGTCGGGTTGACTGCCTGGACTGTGGTCGGGTTTCTGAACATCTCGATTGGTTGCCCCCCAGCTCCCGACTCACACAGCGATTGAAGTGCTGGGTAGAGGCCTTGCTTGAGTTGATGCCCATCAGTCATGTCAGCCAGCTCACCGGACTGCACTGGCATACCATCAAGGACATCGACAAGCGTCGGCTACAAGCCAGCGTTGGTACCTTTGAGCCCGGTGCGGTGCGACGGCTAGTGATGGACGAGTTCGCCCTGCATAAAGGCCATCGTTATGCGACTGTGATCATGGATGCTGAACGTACTCGCGTCTTGTGGGTGGGGCATGGTAACAGCCGGGAGGCTATTCGCCCCTTTTTCGAGCTGATTGGTGAACGATGCCAACAGATTGAAGCTGTGGCCATGGACATGAACTCCGCCTTCGATCTGGAGGTGAAAGAGCACTGTCCGCAAGCCGAGGTGGTTTATGACTTGTTCCATGTCGTGGCGGGCTACGGCCGGAAAGTGATCGATCGAATTCGGGTAGATCAGGCCAATGCGTTACAGCATGACAAGCCGGCTCGCAAGGTGGTCAAGCAAGCGCGTTGGCTGTTACTGCGCAATCGAGAAAATCTAAAGGAAGGACAAGCGGTGCAATTACAAGAGCTACTGGAAGCCAATAAGCCCTTGGCCATAGCCTATGTCCTCAGGGATGCCCTGAAGGAAATCTGGTACGCCCCCAGCATTCGGGAAGGTTGGCGACGATGGCGGGCCTGGATGCGGCAAGCCAGGGAAAGTGGCCTGGCGCCCTTACAGAGTTTTGCCAAAAACCTTCGACGTTACATCCGAGGCATCTTGGCCAGCTCTCGCTTTCCAATGCACACCAGCCTGCTGGAGGGAGTGAATAATCGAATCAAGGTGATCAAACGCATGGCCTATGGATTTCGGGACTCAGAATACTTTTTTCTGAAAATCAAGGCGGCCTTCCCCGGAAAGCCGCGATGAACCTTTTTCAAGGGGAGGGCTGGGGTGGGGTTTGCTTTTTGGCTTGTGAAACATCAAGTGCCACCCCCTCCCAACCTCCCCCTTGCCAGGGGGAGGAGCTGTTCGAGGCATTTTCCGGCATTTATCTCAAAACATGACCCAAAATGTGTATAAGAGACAGGTGGGAGTGTGCTCCCGTCTTGCGCCGAGTATGCGGATAAATGGCAAAGCTACCGCAGGGCCGTGTTATTGCGCTTAGGCTGTACCGTGGCTGCTGAAGGCTCTGGCTGCTGGCAGTTTTGAGTCTCTATGCTAGCGGGCCTAGTGTCAGTTGAACATCCTCCAGCTTGCCATGGTTAACAAAACCGGTAAAAACCCGAGCAAAGGCTCATTGCTGCTTGAGCCTAGGGGGAGCACCTCTGGCTCTTTGCGCTGTCTTGATCCCGACAATGTTGCGCTATCCACACGCCTCTTGCTTTGCCAAGGCCCAGATCCTGGTGAACTCGGCATGGCACAGAACTTGATAACCACTTGAGCTAGAAGACAACCAAGAGTGAGGCGGGGCTATGATTAATGACAGCATACTGGAGCAGATAGCGGCGGCGGTGGCCAAGAGTGGGTTTGACAAGGCGGGGCGCAGCACAGTGCAGCAGCAGTTTGCCGATATCAAGTTGACCTACTGTCTGCTGGATGAGATGGGCCCCAAGGAGCCGTTTCGGGAGTATGAGGGCTTTGCCCTGTTCTTGGTGGGCAGCAGCGACCACTGCCTGAGCCTTACCTCCAGCCTGGAAGATGCCACCGGCGTGGTGATCGCCGAGGAGTAGGGGCTATTGCGGTGGTCATGCCAGCCAGTTAGCGAACGAGAGAGCCTTTTGAGTCAACCGTTGGCGGCAGGGACGCCGCCATCGAGCCCCCATGGACGGGTTTACGGCGAGTTGGCGAGAGAGGCTCTCTTGTTGGAGCCTCCTCGCTGACAAGCACTACTACTTCGGTGGCCCCTTTAATCGCTGTTTAACCAGAAGCGGTATGTGATGTGCGCCCTGCCATTATCGGCAGGGTTTATTATCTGTAGTGCCCTTTATCGGTAGTGCCCTTTATCAATAGTGTTCTTGTCTGGTTTCGGCGTGGGTGTTATATTTTATGTACATTGAAATGGTTATTTAAGTGTACATAATCATGCAAAGAATTTTATCCGAACATACCGTCAGCATTACCGAGCTGCGCAAGAATCCGGCGCAGTACTTTATTGATGAGCCGGTGGCGGTGCTTTCCAATAACAAGCCTGCCGGTTATATGATCAGTGCCAGCTTGTTCGAGACGCTAGTGGATCAACTGGAGCGGCAGCAAGCGGCACATCTGTTGAGTGCGCGTTTTCGTCCTTCGGCGGCCGAGCTCAAGGCCATCGCCCAGAAGGGCAATCAGTTGCTGGCGGAAAGCTCCGCCGACGAGTTGGCCGAGTTTATTGAATGATCCGGGTGTTCAAGAGTCGGCTGTTTTGCCAGCAGTTAACGGCAGAGCAGCAAGAGGCACTGGTGGCCGACTTTCGTCACTACAAAGAGAGTGGCGAGCTACCTGACACCTTCGGCAGAGATGTCGGGTACGACCATCCCCATACCTATCCGCTGGTCAAGGCGGAGCAGGTAGCTCACATTCATCTGACCGATGGTGAGCATCCCTGGCCTGGCCGGATGCTGCAATTTCACCGTACCAGCGATATTCATCTGGTCTATTGCCCGGCGGCCAGCCACCGGGATGTCTACCTGTTGATCGCCGTGCTGGCGCCCGATGCCCACCAGCAGGCGACGGATAATAACCAGATGGCCAAGATCGGTGTGATCGCCGAGCAGTTTCGGCAGCGCTTTTAATTTCCCCCCCCCACAAACAAGAATATAAATACCCAATAAAATCAACATGATATTCCTAGTTGAATTCTATTGGGTATTTTATGTCTATTCGATTTTGTTGGCTTTTATGCGATATGCCGCCGAAACAGGCGCAGTGCCAGTGACAGGTTGCAGAAGGCAAACAGCAGCAGGGGCCAGAGGTAGTGCCAGCACTGGGCCAGGCCAAAGCCTTTGAGAAACACCCCCTTGAGGATCAGGATGAAGTAGGTGAGGGGGTTGATCTGGGCCAGCAGCTGGAACAGGGGCGGCATATTCTCCACCGGCGAGACATAGCCGGAGAGGATGACGGCGGGCACCATAAAGCAGAAGACCCCGAGAAAGGCCTGCTGCTGGGTGGAACACAGCGACGAGATAAAGAGGCCGATACCGGAGAGGGCCAGGCCATAGGAGAGCATGCCCAGCACCAGCATGGGCAGGGAGCCGGTGAAAGGGACGCCGTAGATAAAGCGGGCGGCGAGGGCGATGAAGCTCCCCTGCAAGAAGGCCACCAGCATACCCGGCAGGGCCTTGCCCGCCATGATATAGAGCGGGGTCAGTGGCGAGACCAGCAGCTGATCGAAGGTTCCCTCCTCACGCTCCCTCGCCACCGAAAGGGCGGTGACGATCAGGCAACCTATGGTGGTGATGATGGCCACCAGACTCGGCAGCACATGCCATTTGAATTCCAGATTGGGGTTGTAGAGTTGGCGTGTGACCCAGCGGGCCGGGGGATTGCCCTGCTCCTGCTGGTATTGGGTGTCCTGCTGGTATTGCTGGATGATCTGGCTGGCGTAGCCGCTGGCGATCTGGCCGCTGTTGGAGCGGCGGCCATCGACTATGATCTGCACCTGGCCATCTTGCTGGTGTTGCAGGCGGCGGGAAAAATCGGCCGGAATGTGGACGCCTATCAGCACGCTCTGGTTGTCGATGGCTTGTTGGAGGGCTCTGTTGCTGGTCAGGGGCACTATATGGGTGAAGGCGGCGGCCTGAGAGAGGCGCTGGATAAGCTCTACGCTCTGGGCCGAACCATCCTCGTCATACAGGCCCAACGAGCTGTTGCGCACCTCCAGGGTGGCGGCAAACGGGAAGATGGCGGTCTGCAGGATCACCGGCATGATGAGCATGATCCGCCCTTGCTTGTTATTGAGCAGGGCCTGCAGCTCTTTGCGGATGAGGCAGAAAAGGCGGTGCAACATAGGTTACTCCAGTGTTCGGCGGCTCTTGAGGGCAGTGAGCCCAAGCCAGAAGAGAGAAAGCAGCAGCAGGCAGAGCAGATTCGGCCAGAGCAGCTCCATCAGGGTTCCCGCCTGGAACAGGGTCTGCAGCGAGCTGGCGTAGTAGCGTGCCGGTATGATGCGGGTGAGCCACTGCAGGGGCAGGGGCATGCTGGCGATCTCATAGACAAATCCCGAGAGCATCATGGCCGGCAAAAAGGCGGCGGTCAGGGCGGCCTGGGCGGCGTTGAACTGGTTGCGCATCACGGTGGAGAGGAAGAGTCCCATGCCCAGCGCGCAGCCCAGAAACAGACTGGAGACCACAAACAGCATCAGCAGGGAGCCGCGGAACGGTACTCCCATGATGTAGACGGCTACCAGCAGGCAGATCCAGCAGGCTGCCATGCCCAGCAGGTAGTAGGGCAGGATCTTGGAGAGCAGCAGCTCAAGGCGGGTGACCGGGCTGGCCAGCAGCGCCTCCATGGTGCCGCGCTCCCACTCGCGAGCCACCACCAGCGAGGTGAGCAGGGCACCGATTATGGTCATCACCACGGCGATGGAGCCAGGCACCAGAAAGTTGCGGCTGACATTACTCTCGTTGTACCAGGTACGCGAGAGGATCTCTATGGTGGGCCGATGGTTGGCACCCTGCTCGGTCTGGCGCTGACGCAGCCAGTTTTCCCATATCCCCTGCACATAAGAGGAGACAAACTGGGCGGTATTGGGTTCGGCTCCATCGATCAGCAGCTGCAGGCGCGCCTCTGCGCCTTGTTCGGCTAATTTGCGGGAGAAGTCGTTGGGGATGATGATGATGCCGCGCAGCTTGCCCTGCTCCAAGGCGGCCATCAATTCGCTACGCGAGCGGCCCGCCTTGAGGGCGATGGAGGGGTTGGCAGCCAGCGTCTTGGCCAGGCTGATGGCTGGGGCGCCATTATCTTCCCGCAGCAGGCCAACCCTCAGATGATCCACGTCCAGGTTTACCGCATAACCCAGCACAAACAGCAGCAGCACAGGCATGATAAAGGCGATGAGAATGCTGCTGGGGTCTCGCACTATCTGATAGCTCTCCTTGCGGCAGAGGGCCCAAAGACGTCTGGCGGATAATGAGCTCACAGGTTTGCCTCCTCAACCAATTGGATAAAGGCGTCTTCCATGGTGGGATTTGGCCTGAGGTCGCTGGCGACACTCTGCTTGAGGGCGTCGGGTGTCCCGAGTGCCACTGTGCGTCCGCGGTAGATGAGGGCGATACGATCGCAATATTCGGCCTCATCCATGAAATGGGTGGTGACCATGATGGTTACGCCTTTGTCGGCCAAGCCGTTGATATGGCTCCAGAACTCTCGGCGGGTGACCGGGTCCACCCCTGAGGTGGGTTCATCGAGAAACAGCACAGGCGGTTCGTGCATCACGGCACAGCACAGTGCCAGCCTCTGCTTGTAACCCAGGGGGAGTGACTCCGCCAGCACCTCCAGATAGGGGGCGAGATCGAAGGCGGTGACCATCTGGGCTATCTTCTCCTTCTGTTTGCGACCCTGCAGCCCATAGATGCCGGAGAAAAATTGCAGATTCTGCGCCACCGTCAGTTGGGAGTAGAGGGCAAACTTCTGCGCCATATAGCCCAACTGTTGTCGCGCCTGAGAGGGGCTCTTCTGGAGGCTGTAGCCCATTACCCTGGCCTGACCCGAGCTGGGCTTGAGCAGTCCGCACTCCATCTTGAAGGTGGTGGATTTGCCCGCACCGTTGGGGCCCAGCAAGCCGAAAATTTCACCGCGCTGCACACTGAAGCTCACCTGATCGGTTGCCGTGAAGTCGCCAAAGCGTTTGGTCAGCTGATGCGCCTCGATCACGGGGGTGTCCTGTTGCCCGGCATGAGCATGCAGATCGGGCATCAGGTTGGCGAGTACGGAATCCCCGCCTGGCCCACCACCCAGCAGGCTGATGAAGGCATCCTCCAGTCTAGGCTCAGCCGGGCGATAAGCCGCCGAGTCGCCGGCTTGTAGCGGGGCCAAGTCTGGGCACGCGGCGCCTTCTGCCAACACCAGTCGCAACTCCTTGCCCTGAATGACTCCATCCATGACCTCGGGTTGCCTCAGTATCCGTTGCAGCAGGGTGCGGCGGGGGGTCGCTATCTGGGTGATGTTCCAGCAGCGCCCCTGCATGGGAGCCTTGATCGCCTCGGGCGTGCCGTCGGCAAGCAGTTTGCCCTTATCGAGCAGCAGCACTTCGTCACACAGTTCGGCCTCATCCAGATAGGCCGTGCTCCAGAGTACTGTCATCCCCTCCAGGCTCAGCTCGCGTACCATCTTCCACAGCTCTCGTCGTGAGAGGGGGTCAACCCCGACCCCAGGTTCATCCAGCAGCAAGATCTGCGGGCGCCCCAGCAGGGTGCAGGCCAAGCCCAGTTTTTGCTTCATACCACCGGAGAGCTTGCCAGCATAACGGTCGGTAAAGTGGGCCAGATCGGTGAAGGCGAGCAGCCGCTCCAGGCGCGTGCGGCGCTCCTGACCCAGGATATGGCGCAGATCGGCATAGAGGGCGAGGTTTTCGGCGACGGTGAGATCTTCGTAGAGACCAAACTTTTGTGGCATATAGCCGACCAGTTCATGTAGCGGGGCACTCTGACCCTGGGCAAAGGGATCTATTCCCGCCACGTGTACCGAGCCTGAACTCGGGGTCAGCAGACCCGCCAGTATGCGTAGCAGGGTGGTTTTACCCGCGCCATCCGGGCCTACCAACCCTGTGATGGTGCCGCGCCGAACCTGGAGCGAAAGCTCCGCCAAGGCCGGTTGGGCGGCCCCGGCAAAGTGCTTGCTCATGCGGCAAACGTCAATTGCGATGGTGGCGTCCGGGCTTGTCATGGGGCGACCCGTACTGTCATGGGCATACCCTGGCGCAGTTGGGCATCCGCATCTTCTACCACCACCCGGATCCGATAGACCAAAGAGGTGCGTAGATCACTGGTTTCCACTGGCTTGGGGGTGAATTCTGCCTGAGGGGAAACAAAGCCCACCACCCCGTGATAGGGTTGCTGGGGGCGAGAGTCGCTCCAGAGCGTCACCTTCTGCCCGGTAGGATATTGCCCCAGCTGGGGTTCGGCCACATAGGCCCGCACCCAGACCGGTTCGGTGAGGGAGAGGGTGAAGGCTGAGCTCCCCACCTGCACCATCTCGCCTGGTTCAATGGCTCGGGTGAGCAGGATGCCATTACTCGGAGCCCTGAGTTGGGCATCGTTCACGGCCAACTGGGCTGAGGCGAGGGCGGCATGGGCCTGAGCCAGATTGGCATCGGACTCTTCCAGCTCCTGAGCTCGGAAGCCGGTGCGCATCTTTTGCCAACCGGCTTGCGCCTCGTGCAGTTGCGCCTCCGCCTGGTCGCGCCGTGATAGGGCACTATCCAGGGCATTTTGTGTGGTGGCCCCGCTGGGTTTGAGTGCCTTTAGGCGAGCCAGCTGACGTTCGGCTTCGGTTAGCGCCGCTTGGGCCGCAGTCACCTGAGACCTGGCCTGTTGTTGCTCTTCTTGGCGGTAGCCCTGATGCAACAGGGTGTTGCGGGCCTGCAGGGCGGCCACATTGGCCTCGGCACTGTGCAAGGTATTGAGCAAAGGCTCTTGATCCAGCGTGGCCAGCAGCTCACCGGCTTTAATGTGTGCGCCCTCATCCACCAGCACAGAAGCCACGCGGCCTGCAACCCGAAACGAGAGGGTGGCCTCACGGATATCGACGTTGCCATAGAGGGGGGGGGCGCCATCCTCCTTGTGACCTATCTGGCCGGTAAGGTAGAGGGCCAGCAGCACCAGGGCACCCAGGAGCAGTGGCACTATTAGCTTCTTATTCATGGCTCTCTCCAGCGAGTATGGAATGCGGTGGATTAGTTCGAATGCCCTGCAGCGCCCACTGTAGCCGCTGCCGGGCCGCCTGTGGGTCGGCCATCCAGGCGATGAGTTGAGTTGCCTGAGGAGGGAGCCAGTTACACTCCTGTAACGGCCCCTTGGCCAAGAGCAGAGGGCCGCCCAGCGAGGACATGATAAAGAGCAGAAGTTGGTGTGGCTCGGTGGCGGGGAGTTCCCCTTCGGCTTGGGCGGCGGCAATCAGCTCCAATAGCAGCTTGGGGTGACGTCCTGGCAGACTCAGGGCAAAGCGTTGTGCGGCCGGCTCTCCGGCCAGCGCATCGGCGAGTAGATGGCTTACCAGAGTGGCATTTTCCGCCACCAAACCGACCATCTGCTCCAGCACCGCCTGCAGATGGGCAAAGGCTGAGGGGTGATCCTGAGCCTGAGTGGCTTGAGAGATGGTGGCCAGCATGGGGGCATACCAGAGCTCGACCAGTTCATCGAGAAATCGCTCCCGGTTGCCGAAGTGATAGACAAAGCTGCCCAGGTTGACGCCTGCCGCGGCGGCCAGCTCGCGCACCTTGATGCCGCGCAACCCCTTCTCGCGGCATAGCCGCAACCCTTGCTCTAGTAACAGTAGTCTGGTCGGATTCTGTGTGTTCATGGCTGTGATTTATACGAGTGTATAGATTGAGGTTATACGCACGTATAAAAAAGTGCAACTCTGCCAGCAAGAGAGTTTGTAAAAAAAGTTTTTGAAAAAATAGTTTGTGGCGATTTGGCTTAGGGGATCTCAGGTAATCGAGGTGGCTAGCCTAGGCTCCCTCCCCGTTTTTAAATGGACTCGCCGCTTAAGGTCCTGTACATGAACCGGCGATTACGTCTGGCGGCAGAGCCGCAGACTGGAAGACGGGAAGTTTCGGCCCTTACGGATGCCCGGAAAACCTTAGCGTACGATTTTTTCCGAATTCTGCGGGCTCCCCTATTAGCGTAGAGAAAAGTGTTGGACCATTTTGAGTCGTGGTTATGCGTGAAGACTATAGCGTCAGTCCAGTATGATTTCCCAATACCCTGTAGCTATAGTTTCGATAGCTTCGAATCGGCATTGCAGGCGTATCCCCGTCAGCGGATTTCGAGCGGACGCCGTCGCTTGCCAACGTTGGTGTGAGACCGGCGGGCGAGATCGCCCCTGCCAACGCGACCGCTGAGAGGTCGACTCCTCAACCGCTTGGGCGCTTATCGCCTCCATCCGGATGCTCACCCGCCGAACAGCAATAAACCGCTATTTTCGATAAACTTCTGAATCCGGCTCCGAGGTATGGAAACTATGTCGTACCGCTATTGGATATGTTGCGCGCATACCTTCATAGTCTGACACGCGAAATCTTTAAATCCTGAGTATATTTCGGAAGAAATTTCGATCTGATCGATAAGACTTCAGGATACAGCAAGCTGGAGACACCGATGAAAGCCGTTGGTTACAAGGTTCCGGGACCCATCGCCGAGGACGCCTCTCTGGTCGACATTGATCTGCCTCGGCCTGTCGCTGAAGGAGGCGATATCCTGGTTGAGGTGAAGGCTGTCTCGGTCAACCCGGTCGACTACAAAATCCGCAGCAGCACGCCGCCCGCTGATGGCGATTGGAAAGTGCTGGGATGGGATGCGGCCGGGATCGTGCAAGAGGTCGGCCCCGACGTGACGCAGTTCGCGGTAGGCGACGAGGTCTATTATGCCGGATCGCTCATAAGGCCTGGCACCAATGCGGAGTTCCATCTCGTCGACGCCCGGATCGTCGGTCGTAAACCCGCGTCGCTCGACTGGGCGGAAGCGGCGGCGCTGCCACTCACGACGTTGACGGCCTGGGAAGCCATGTTCGATCGCCTGGACGTGACGAAGCCCGTTCCCGGGGCGGCGGCGATCCTCATCATCGGTGGTGCGGGTGGGGTCGGGTCGATCGCCATCCAGATCGCTCGACAGCGCACGGATCTCATCGTCATCTCCACCGCCTCTCGGCCGGAAACCCAGGAGTGGGTTAAAGGGCTTGGGGCTCATCATGTCATCGACCACTCTCGGCCGCTCGCGCCACAGATTGCCGAGCTCAACATCGGCGCTCCCGCTTTCGTGTTCTCGACCACGCATACCGAGCAGCATGCATCCGACATCGCCGAACTGATCGCCCCGCAAGGACGGTTCGGATTCATCGACGATCCCAAGGCGCTCGACGTCATGCTGTTCAAGCGCAAGGCAGTGTCGATCCACCACGAGCTGATGTTCACACGGTCGCTCTACGGCACGCCCGACATGGATGAGCAGGGCAAGATCCTCAATTCGCTGGCGGTGCTGGTGGACGACGGCAAAATTCGCACGACGCTAACCGAAAAATTGTCGCCAATTAATGCCGCCAATCTGAAGACGGTGCACGCACTGATCGAAAGTGGCGCGGCAAGAGGCAAGATTGTCCTCGAAGGCTTCTGATGACTGCCACCGCCGAACGTCTTTTCTAACCTCAAGAACGCCGGACGGATTACGCCACGGCGAAGGAAATTTCATGACGAAATCCATTGCCACCGCCTCGATCAACCGCGAAACCGCCGTCGCCCTCATCGACGCGGCGATCGCCGCGGCACGTACAATCGGCATCCCGGCTGCGGTCGCCGTCGTCGACGCCACCGGTAACCTGCGCGCGTTCGAGCGCACTGATGACGCGCCGTTTCTCACCGTCGATGTTGCCATCGACAAGGCTTGGAGTTCCGCCTCGTTTGGGTACCCCACCCATGTCTGGAACGACTATGTTTCGAACGATCCAAAAGTGGCGCCGCTGGCCTATCGCCCCCGGATGGTCGCTGTCGGCGGAGGCTATCCGATCCTGGAAGACGGGAAGTTGATCGGCGGGATCGGCATCTCCGGAGGCAACTATCAGCAGGATCAGGATGCGTGCGTCGAGGCACTCACGAAAATCGGGTTCGAGCTGCCAGCCTGACGACTTTAAGGCCATCGCCAGCGGCGGTGGCCTGCAGATGCGACCTTATGAAAGACTTTAAGATGGAAGCGTTCGTCGTCTTCACCCGCGAAGAAACCACCGATCCGGAAGAACTCGCAACCTATTCTGCAGGCGTCGGCCCATCGTTCGATGGCCACGACGTAACCTTTCTCGCCGCTTATGGCGCGATGGAGCATTTGGAGGGGCCGCCCGTCGAAGGGGCCGTAATTTTGCGGTTCCCGACGATGCAGGCCGCCCGTGATTGGTATCATAGCCCCGCCTACCAAACCATCGCTGCGCACCGTTTTGCCGGTTCCCGCTATCGCGCCTTTGTCATTGAGGGGCGGCGGTGACACACCGACGGAAGAACGGCGGGGCTGGCCACGAGGTATCGGTCGGCGAACTCGCATCCTACAACCTGTAGGGGATCAAGGCGGTGAGGTTCGCGTGCCATCGCCACACGCGACCACTCATCGGACTTCTGCATCGGAATTGGAGGATCAGATGAGCGTCGACGAACGACAAGCCCCCGAGCTGCGGGTGCAGAGATGGATTGGCGCGGATGGAGAAAGCATCGCGCCGCTCAAGCTGTCGGATCTCGGCACCGGCCCGAAAGTCCTCTTCGCCTTCCAGCACTGGTGCCGTGGCTGCCATTTGCATGGATTTCCGACGCTACAAAGGTTGCATGGTGCATTGAGCGCCAAGGGCGTGGGCTTCGCGGTGATCCAGACCGTCTTCGAAGGAGCGGATGAGAACACCTTCGAGAAGCTGCGCGTGAACCAGCTCAAGTATGCGCTTCCTGTCGCGTTCGGTCAGGACGAGCCACCTGCCGGCGCGACGCTTCCCACCTTCATGGAGGACTACCGCACGCGGGGAACGCCCTGGTTCTCCGTGATGGACGCTGGCGGCCGCATCGTATTCTCGGACTTCCATCTCGACGCCGATCAGCTCGTGAAGGGACTGGAGCTGGTGTAACCGATGCGGCGCTGGGTCATCCTGATTGCCACCCATCTCGCGATGCTCGCCATGGGCTTCGCGGGCGGTGTCTACACGCTGCCGATCCTGACCGCCCCCCAGGCCCCGGACGCGGCGGCCTTGCGGACCATCTCAGCCGAGACGCTCTACGCAGGGCGTCTGGCCCGCGATCTCAAAGGCAGCGACCTGCTTCACTGGGGGGAAGGCGAGATCCGGGTCTCGCGCGACCGTATCGCCCATATCGGGCGCCTCGCCCCTGGTCCCGACTACAAGCTCTACCTCGCACCACGTTTCGTCGACACGAAGGAGGCCTTTCTCCTAATCAAGGACAGATCAGTCCGCGTGGGCGATGTGAAGACGTTCAACGGCTTCATCGTCGAGGTGCCTGCCGGCATCGATGTCCGTGACTACAACACGGTCGTCATCTGGTGCGAAGCATTCGACCAGTTCATCAGTGCGGCAGAGTATCAACCCTCAAGTCAGGCCCGAGAACGAGCCCGGCGATGGATACCATGAGGTCGGCGGGCAAGCGCGGCCTCGTTCTCGCGCCGGTGGCGGCGCTGCTGCTGAGCGTCGCCGCTCTGCTGCTGGGCAATGGCCTGCTGAGCACGCTCCTGATCGTGAGAGCCGGCCATAAGGGGTTCTCGACCGGCGCGATCAGCGCGATGATGTCCTTCTATTTCGCGGGTTTCACGATCGGCGCGCTCGTGTTGCCACCGATCATCGTCTCCGTGGGACATGTCAGAACCTTCGCCGGCTTCGCGGCCATTGCCTCGATGACCGCCCTTCTCCATGTGGCGTTCGTGGAGCCGATCGCCTGGATGCCGCTTCGCCTGATTACCGGCTTCGCCTACGCGGGCATGATCCTCGCAACGGAGAGTTGGCTCAACGCCCACGCATTGCCATCCACACGCGGGCAGCTCCTGTCGATATTCGGAGTTGTCTCTATGGGCTCATGGGCAATCGGGCAGGCGTTACTCAACATCGCACCGCCCGCCGACGTGACATTGTTCCTCATCGTGTCGCTGCTGATATCAGCGGCGGTGGTTCCGATCACCTTGCTGCCCAGTCATCCGCCGGCCCAGGTGGAACAGGAATGGGTCGCGTTCAGGGACCTCGTCCTCGTATCACCTCTCGCTGCGGCTGGCGCTTTCCTGGCCGGCCTGGCTATCGGTGGTTTCTGGGGCATGGGCGCGAACTTCGCCCAGAGCATCGGCCTCGATGTGGGCGGTATCTCCGCCTTCATGGCTGCGGTTCTTGGTGGAACGCTCGCCTTCCATTGGCCACTCGGTTGGCTTTCGGATCGAGTGCCCCGGAATCTTGTCATCGCCGGTGCGGCGCTGGCGTCCGCAGCGTCTGCCATCGGCGTAGCGTTGGCGGTGGAAGCGCCTCTGCCGCTGCTCCTTGCGGCAGGTGCGCTGTTCGGCGGCTTTGGCATCCCGATTTATTCGTTGTGTCTCGCCGTCGCAAACGACGATCTTCCGGCCGGTCGGCTACTCGGCACCGCGCGCGGGCTTCTGTTGCTCAACGGGATCGGGACAGCCGCTGGCCCCCTAATAGGAGCAGCTGCAATGAATATCGTCGGCCCTGGCGGCCTGTTCCTTTATGCGGCGGCGTTGCTCACGCTCCTGGCAGTGCTGGCCATCGCCCGCAGGCAGCCGAGGCGCGCCAACCAGGCCAAGGCGGCCCCCCGTTCTCCGAGCACGCCGATGATAACCGGATCTCTCGATACGATGATATGCATGGAGAAGCGGGCGCAGGGCGTGCGGGATTAGCGCGGCACGGCGCCTGCACGAACCGCGGGGTCAGGCGATGATAGCTGTTACGCGAATTTCGATACGCATGGTTGGAAGCCCCAGCGCTTCGATTCCCAACTGCGTCCAGATTGGAGCGCGGTCGGGCATGTAGTGGCGATACAGCTTGGCCATTGTTTCGTTGATCACGGGAGGGAATCCACCGACGTGATAGGAATTGACGTGGACCACATGCGGCCAGCGTGCTCCGGCGGTCGCGAGCGTCCGTTCCACGTTCTTGAACGCCTGCTCGATCTCTTCCTCAATCGACTCCGGAATGACGAGATCGTCGTTCCATCCGCCCTGTCCGGAGATCTCCACGCGGTCACCAATGCGCATTGCCTGAGAATAATGAAGCGCGTCATGCAGGCGCGTCCCGTATCCGGGGGTGATGAAGAATGAAGGTGTTGTCATGAGTTTGCCTTTGATGAGCCAGGTCAACGCGGCTGCAAGTGACCGTATGCATGCAGAAAGAGATGCAGGGCGTTCGGCACTAGCGCGCCGGCTGCGGTGGAGGGCTTTATTCCACGTCTTCTACGGTGAGGTCCCGGCCGTTGAACTGCACGGTCTCCCCGGCTCGGGCACCCTCGATCGCTTCGAAGATCGGCGCCATCGTGGAAATGCCCATGAGCTCACGCCCCTGACAGGTAAACTTGCTCGTTGACACCGCGATCACAAAGTGGCGGCCGGACAGCTTGACGACAGCGCCTTCGTTGACGGCCAACTTGGGGCCGAAATCGATCGTCCTGAGCTTTTCGAGTTTATTGGCGTAGTCATGGAGCGTGTCATCGAGCGCTTCAGCGAAGTCGCTCGCGACCTCGGCCTGAGCTAGTTCGTCGTTTTCGATCGGTTCGCTCCGATCGAGCCGAGCGGTAGAGACATAGTCCAGGTAGTTTTCGCGAGCGCTGTGCAACGCTGCTGTCTCCAGCAAGAGCATAGTTTCTCGTATGTGGTCCTTGTTCCAGTCCATAATCACCTCCTAATTTTCGATGTTCTTAAAGTTCAGCCTGCAGATGTGTGGGCCAGGAAGGCCAGCCTTTCCGGCTAAGCGACACCGCTATTCGTCGCTGATGACGTCTTCGCCCTGGTATGGAACCCTGATCAGCCGAGGATCTCGAATGATGCTCGTGACGAGCCAGACATATTCCTGCTCGGCGGTATCGAAGCCGAGGATGCTGAAGGATTGGCCGAAAGGGCATGGCGGGAAGTCTGGAAAGCCCTCGCGCAGAACGTAACGCTCGGGATCGCTGTGAAACTCGCTCTTGTAGACTTTCCGTAGTCCGTGCTTGCTCGGCGCGTCCTGGTCACCTGCCGGTGCTGTTTCCCGATGCGCCACAAGGCGCTCGGACAAGTCGCGGGGGCAGATTTCGTGGAACACGTCGAAGGCGTCGATCAACAGGCCTTTATGCTCTGTCGCCGGATCGGTGATCGCGTAGATGTTGGAGGCATCTTCGCCGTCGTCCCCGCTCTCGAGGCGCAACGCCGCATCGACGCGAATGCTGCATGCATCGAGGGTTGACCCTAGTTCGAGATCGACGAGATTGCCGTCCTTGACGCGGTATTCGCGGTCATAGCCTTTGGCGATGAATGACTGGACTGCTTCTAGAACGTCGGTCACCTGGGAGGTCATGGAAGCACCTTCATCTTGAACTGGATTGGACACGCTCGCGCACAAAGCGCGCTGTGACTCGGCGGACGGAGAAGCTCGCGAAGTGCGTTACTCATAGCCACTTGGCCTTCTTGAAGCGCATGAATAGGAGAAGGCAGAACACCGCTATCACTCCGAGCACGACGAAGTAGCCATATGGCGTGTCCAGTTCCGGCATGTGCTTGAAGTTCATGCCATATATTCCGGCGATCGCCGTCGGGACCGCCAAGAGCGCCGCCCAGGCCGCGAGCTGGCGAGTGACCACACCGATCCTTTGCGCTTCCAGAAGGCTGCTGGCCTCGAAGACCGTGGACAGGACAAGCAGGAGGCCGTCGACCATGGACTGCACGCGGTGGACATGGTCCGCGACGTCGTGGAAATATGGTGTCATTTCGGCGCTGATGCAGGGAAAGTGGCCGCGAACGAGCTTTCGCACCAGCTCGGCCATAGCCCCGAGCGTGCGCTGGAACCGCGTGAGTTCGGACCTTAGTTCGAAGATTCGCGCCACCTCTTCTGGCCCGAGGAAATCGTGCAGCGACCGTCGCTCCATCGCCAGGACGTCGTCCTCGATCATTTCGAAGATGGGCAGATACTGGTCGACCACTCGGTGCAAGATCGCGTGCAGCACATAGTCGACACCCTTGCCGAACTGCGTCGGCGATGCCTCGAGTTGCTCCCGAAGTTTGCCCAGCGCTCCGGCATTGCCGTGCCGCACGGTGATAAGGTGATTGTGACCGGTGAAGATCGCCATCTTGCCGTAGCTGATCCGGTCGCCGACCAGCTCGGCGGTCTGGGCGACGACGTACAACTCATCGTTGTAGACCTCGAGCTTGGGCGGGCACAGCGGGTGCATGGCGTTGTCGATCGCCAAAGGATGGAGGTTATACGTCGTCTGGATCGCGCTGAGTTCGTCTGCGGTGGGCTCGCTAAGCGCGATCCAGCAGAAGCCCGAGCGATTCTCGTTTAGTTCGACGTGCTCATCGAGCCTGATTTCACGGACTCGCTTACCTTCGTTGTAATAATATGCGGCGATAATGGTCATGCAGGCCTCGCAGGAATTCGCAGGCCACGCTGTACAGCCGGTCGCGCCAGCCCGCGTTCGAGCCATGCCTGCACGTTCGAATAGCTGCTTAGGCCGAGGATGTCGCCCGCTGCGTAGAATTCGACCAGCGCATTCACCCAGCCAAACGTCGCAATGTCCGCGATCGAGTAATCATCGACAATCCATTCGCGGCCCTCCAGCCGGTGATCCAGGACCCCGAGAAGACGCCTGGATTCATCAACAAAGCGCTGCCGAGGTCGCTTGTCCTCATAGTCCTTGCCGGCAAATCGCAGGAAAAAGCCTAGCTGTCCGAAGGTCGGCCCAACGCCCGACACCTGAAAGAACACCCAGGCCAGAGTCTCGTACCGCTGGGCGGGTGTTGTTGAGATGAGCTGCCCCGTCTTGTCGGCCAGATAGATGAGGATCGCACCGGTTTCCCATATGCCAATGGGCTGGCCGTCAGGGCCAGCCGGATCGATGATCGCGGGTATGCGGCCGTTGGGATTCAACGACACGAACGCTGGATCCTTCGACTCGTTGTTCGAGATGTCGACGAAGTGGGGCTCATACGGCAGGCCAGTCTCCTCCAGCATCATCGAGACCTTGACGCCGTTGGGCGTGGGGGCCGCGTATAGTTGCAAGCGATCCGGATAAGATGCTGGCCAGCGCTGCGTGATGGGAAAGGAGGAGAGGTCTGTCATATCTGGATCCTGGCACTGCGACGGCGGCTGAATGGAATGATCTGCTTCAAGGCCGGGTTCGACGACCGCGTCGATTGACGCGGTCGTCGGAGGTTGCGAACCGGATCGGCGCGGCACTAACGGCAGCGAAGCCTATTCCGCTGCAGCCCCGGCCGCAGGGCTCACATCGCCGGCCTCATGCCGCTTTGGAAGAACCCAGTCGGGACGGACGAAGTGGCAGGTGTAGCCGCCCGGCCGCTTCTCCAGATAATCCTGGTGATCGGGCTCGGCCTCCCAGAACTCGCCGACCGGCTGGACCTCGGTCACCACTTTGCCATCCCACAGCCCCGAGGCATCCACATCGGCGATCGTATCCTCGGCGACGCGCTTCTGCTCCTCGTCGACATAATAGATGCCCGACCGGTAGGAGAGCCCACGATCATTGCCCTGGCGGTTCAGCGTCGTCGGATCGTGGATCTGGAAGAAGAATTCCAGGATGTGCCGGTAGCTCGTCACTGTCGGGTCGAAGACAATCTCGATCCCCTCGGCATGCGTGCCGTGATTACGATACGTGGCGTTCGGAATATCGCCGCCCGTGTAACCCACACGGGTCGAGATGATGCCGGGCCGCTTGCGGATCAGATCCTGCATGCCCCAGAAACATCCTCCTGCGAGAACAGCGCGCTGATGCATGTTAAGCCTCCTCTACTTGATCGAGATATTCACCGTATCCCTCGGACTCCATCTCGTCGCGCGGGATGAAGCGAAGGGACGCAGAGTTGATGCAGTAGCGCAGACCGCCGCGGTCGGAAGGACCGTCCGGGAAAACGTGGCCCAGATGGCTGTCGGCGTGTACCGACCTGACCTCCGTCCGGACCATGCCGTGTGCACTGTCCCGCACCTCGTTCACGTTTGCCGGAACG
Organism: Pseudaeromonas pectinilytica; assembly: GCF_054780855.1. Classification (NCBI taxonomy): domain Bacteria; kingdom Pseudomonadati; phylum Pseudomonadota; class Gammaproteobacteria; order Aeromonadales; family Aeromonadaceae; genus Pseudaeromonas; species Pseudaeromonas pectinilytica. The sequence goes on along the minus strand of NZ_BAAGVN010000316.1, from coordinate 309 downwards.
ATCGGCTTGGTGAAGCTGGGCCAGCCAGTACCCGAATCGAACTTGTCCGTTGAAGCGAACAGCGGCTCTCCCGACACTATGTCGACGTAGATGCCAGGCTCCTTGTTGTCGTTGTGCTCACCCGTGAAGGGCCTTTCGGTCCCCGAATCCTGGGTAATCCGGCGTTGCTCGGGGGTCAGGCGGTCAACTGCTGCCTGTGACTTCTCAAACTTCATGATAGTCTCCAATCATGTACAGGATCTTTAGCTACAACCAATTGAAATAGATAGAAAAAAGGCTTCGTTTGTGATCTGATTTAATCGCAAAAAA
>NZ_BAAGVN010000315.1:0-18126 GCF_054780855.1 Pseudaeromonas pectinilytica | reverse complement strand
CCCATTCGGCAGGCCGTCAACTAAGCCCGCCCGGCGGGTTGGGGAGCGAGTATCCGACTTTGGATTTGATCAACAAGGCCAACAAAATAGCCAAATACCGTGATATTGGCAGCCAGACGACTACCGGTCTTTTGTCCGGCCCTCAACTGTCTGAATCTAAGGATGATGTCCCGATACAGCCAAAGACCACCCCGCCGCAACTTGATGACGATTGGGACGGCTTCACCTCTGGCCTGGAGCCCTACTGATGGAGCTATCCAGCACCGATGCCGACAAGCTCAAATCGTTTATCGACTGCTATGTCGAGACGCCGCTGCTTCGCACCATTCAAGATGATTTCGATCGCCTGCGCTATGACAAGCAGTTCGCCGGTGAGCCGATTTGTATGCTGCTGACGGGCGATGCCGGAACCGGCAAATCCTCCCTGCTCCGCCATTATATGGCCCTGTCTCCTGAACAAAGTGGCCATGGCTTTGTTCGCAAACCGTTATTGGTCAGCCGGATCCCGAGTAAGCCGACACTCGAATCCACCATGGTCGAACTACTCAAGGATCTGGGTCAATGGGGCAGCGAATACCGTCTGCACAGAAGCTCGGCAGAAAGCCTGACCGAGGCACTCATTAAATGCCTGAAGCGGTGTGAAACCGAGTTGATCATCATCGATGAATTTCAGGAGTTGATCGAAAACAAGACTCGCGAGAAACGCAATCAGATCGCCAATCGTCTCAAATACATCAGTGAAACCGCCAAGATCCCGATTGTGCTCGTTGGTATGCCATGGGCTGCAAAAATCGCCGAAGAGCCTCAGTGGGCTTCGCGCCTCATGGTGCGAAGAACTATCCCCTTCTTCAAGCTTTCAGAAGATGCAGAGAATTTTGTTCGTTTTGTCATGGGGCTGGCCAAACGGATGCCCTTTGCAACACCACCCAAACTGGAAGCCAAACATACGATTTTCGCGCTATTTGCATCCTGCCATGGCAGCATTCGAAGACTCAAACATCTGCTCGATGAATCGGTGAAACAGGCGCTGGCTGCTCATTCCGAGACGCTTCAGCACGAGCATATCGCCGTGGCTTTTGCGCTGTTTTATCCCGACCAGATCAACCCATTTTTACAACCCATCGACGAGATCCAGACGTGCGAAGTAAAGCAATACTCGCGCTATGAGATCGATGCAGCAGGCAAAGATGAAGTACTGATACCAACGCAATTTACCGACAAAATCCCCATCAGCCAGTTACTCAAGAAGCGATAACGTGAACTTCTCCCCTCTTTACCCTGCAAACTAAGTATTGCTTAGTACACTTGTTCGTATAAGACTAAGAAAATCTTAGCTACCTGATCCTCAGCTAGCAGATACCCCATGACAAACCCACTACCCCTCAGGCTCAAAGCCGCACGCAAGGCGGCAGGTCTGACGCAACAGCAACTTGGGATGCGATTAGGTATGGAGCAGAGCACGGCTAGCGCCCGAATGAACCAGTACGAGAAAGGCAAACACGCCCCTGACTACCAGACGATGCAACGCATCGCCCAGGAGCTGGGTTTTCCGGTGGCTTATTTCTACTGTGATGATGACTTGTTGGCTGAACTGCTGTGTGCGCTGGCCAAATTGCCGAAAGAAAGGCAGCAAGAGATGTTGCTGCAACTTTCGGCACCAAAGGAATGATAAGGTCGGAGCTGGATTCAGGTTCCGCTTAAATAGACTCCTGCCATGCCATCGAGTCTCTCCTTAATATGTTCCCAGCCTGGCATGATTTGCCCCATCAGTCGGTAGAATCGTTCACTGTGGTTATGCTCGGCTATATGGCAGAGCTCGTGCAGGATCACATAGTCAATACAGTCTCGGGAGGCTTTCACCAAGTGGGGATTCAGCGTGATACGGCCATTTGGCGAGCAGCTTCCCCACTGGGTTCGCATCGTCAGAATGCGAATAGGCGGCCCCTCGCTGACCCAGAGCGTCTGTTCAAGCAACGCCTCGAGTCTGCGACTAAACACCTCTTTCGCGCGCGCCTTGTACCACTCATGCAGCAATGAGCAAACAAGCTCTGGCGCATACTGTCGAACCGAGACTTGTAACTGACCACCTAGCAATTTCACCTGCTGCTTTTGCGTGGCCGATTCTGTCACCTTGAGCAGATACTGCTTACCGAGGTAATAGCAACTCTCGCCGCTGACATAGCGTGGCGCCAGAACATGCTCATTCAGAGAACGAAAATAGCGTAACTGCTGGTAGATCCAGCGAGCGCGCTTTTTCAGTGCCTCCAGAACCTCGTGTTTCGACACATTGGCCCCAGCCTGAACCTCGATACGACAATCCGGATGAACCAGGATCCGCACTCGCCCCGTGTTCGTGTTACGACTAACTCGCTCAACGTCGATCCACTCATCCCCATAACTAAAACTCAGCCGTTCACCCGACTCGCCAGCCTGATAAGGTGTTGAACAATCAATCGCAGCATTCATCAGCATTGTCCCCACTCAATCCGCATGCTGATTCAGACCGACGCGGGTGATCTGAATCACCATCTCGACGATCTTCTTAGCCTGATCCATGCCACCCCCTATGGCTTTGCACTCGGTAAACATCCTGGGTAGCAGCTTCTTGCGGATATCGGCCTCGATGTTTTGTGGATTGATGGAGTGTTCGGCGACCGACATCTCGACACAACCATCAATTTCGAACGCAAGTTTGACCCACTTATCCTGAACCTGCTGATCCACAATGCTGAAAACTTCCGGCAGAATTTTTTTGAACACACCGAAGTAGGCTTGCGCATGGCGATGTCCAGCAAAGGCTTCGGGTATCTCGTCCAGTTGACGCTTTTGTACCCGCTGCTCAAACTCATGAAACAGCAGGTACTGCTTGAGCGGGTGGTCAAACAGCTTTTCAGCCTCTTCAATGGCCTGACGCAACAGCTTGGAGAAAGCCTCCTGCGCGTAGGGGTCGTCGCCTAGCTCCTGCTCAATCATCCGGGTGACCCGGGTCTTGATGATATCCGTCTCGTTGCGGGTCTTGTCTTCGTTCCACTCGTCGGGTTGTTGTGTCAGCCCCATCTTGCCAACTTCGTAGACGCCTTCTGGATCCCGCACTTCAACACCGACAACATGCTTGTTCAGCAGTTTTTTCACCTGCTCGGCATATTCGTCATAGTCGATGCTTTCGCCTGCATCCTGACGCACCAACTGCCGCAAACTGGAGAGTTGTTTGACAGTCTCTTTGTAGTGCTGCCGATCCGCATCCGAGAAGCTCTTGTCTGCAAAGAAGGTGCTCGATTGCAACGCCACCTTCAGGCAACTGGCGAAAGCACTCAGCGCCTCGTAAAAGTCTTCGCGGATCTTCAGGTGCACATCAATCAGCTCACCATCGCGATCCTCAGTCTTGGGAACCAGAACCTGACGCAGCTGTTCGATGTCTTTCTTGTTTTTAACGCCATCGAAGATGGCCCAGAGCATCTTATAAAGATGCGGCAGACGCTTGTATTCGGTACTCATCTGCTCGTACAGACCGGCGATATCGTTGATGTCATAGCCCCCCTGAGTGCGGGACGCCAGATCCTGATACTTGGCTATGGTGGTATCCAGTTCGCTGAGGATGCCCCGATAATCGATGAGCAGGCCAAAATCCTTCTTCAGGTGCAGTCGGTTCACGCGGGCAATGGCCTGGATAAGGTTATGCCCCTTGAGTGGCTTGTCGATATAGAGCACCGCATTCTTCGGCTCATCGAAACCGGTCAGCAGCTTATCCACCACGATAAGCAGTTTCAGGCTCGGGTCTTTGTCAAAACGCTCGATGATCTGCTTGGTGTAGATCTGTTCATCCTGATTGCCGACATGTTCATTCCACCACTTTTGCACCTCGGGCATGGCGGCTTCATCAACCTCGGTATTACCCTCTCGGGAATCGGGAGCGCTCATCACCACCGCGCTTTCAAACAGACCTGCTTCATCCAGATACTGCTTGTACTTGATGGCCGAGGCTTTGCTGTCGCAAGCCAGTTGCCCTTTGAGCTCATCATCGATGTGTTTGTCAAAATGGTTGGCAATATCCAGCGCAATCAGCCGGATCCGATCCTCGGCACTGTAGATCTGTCCCTTCTTGGCAAACTTGCGCTTGAGGTCGGCTTTTTGCTCTTCGTTCAGCCCCTCGGTGATCCGATCAAACCAGCTGTCGATAGCCCGCTCGTTCACATCCAGATCCGGAATGCGCTCTTCATACAGCAGCGGGGTAACAGCTCTGTCTTCTACCGCACGCTGCATGGTATAGGCATGCACGATAGGACCGAATTTGTTGGTGGTCTTATCGTCTTTTAGCAGCGGGGTGCCGGTGAAGGCTACAAAGGCGGCATTGGGAAGTGCCTGCTTCATGCGAATATGGTTCTCGCCCCCCTGGCTGCGATGCCCCTCATCGATCAGCACGATAATGTCCGGGCTGAGATTGCTGCATTCCGGCAGTTTGGTCGCGCTGTTGAACTTCTGGATCAACGAGAAAATTATCCGCTCATTGCCACGACCGATCTGCTCAGCCAGCCGTTTGCCCGAGGTGGCCATTGCCGCTTCGCGGTCCTTTTTACTCGCCAGCTCACCACCGGAGGCAAAGGTTTTGCTCAGTTGGCTTTCCAGATCGACCCGATCGGTCACCACGATAATCCGGCAGACTTTCAGAGATTCATGCAGGATCAGCACCTTGCTCAAGAACACCATGGTGAATGACTTACCCGAGCCCGTGGTATGCCAGATCACGCCCCCTTCACGCCCTCCCTGGAGGTTGCGTGTATCGATGCGCTCGATCAGTCGCTTGATGCCAAATACTTGCTGATAGCGGGCGACTATCTTGCCCGCCTTCTTGTCAAACAGGGTGAAATAGCGCGTCATCTCCAGCAAACGGTCGGGTGAAAGCAGACTCATCAACAGCCGATCCTGACCGGTCACCGCCAGCTCACCGGAGGAGACCAGATCCTGATACCAGATCAGATCGTGCGGTTTACGGTGATCAAACAGCGCGGCCATCTGCTGCGCCGAGAGACGACGATTCTTCAGGGCAAACATCTGGGCCTCTGAAATATCCTCCTCGCGCCAGGCGGCCCAGAATGTGGTCGGCGTCAGACATGTGCCATAGCGGCCATCCGAGCCATTGATGGAGAGCAGCAACTGACTGTATGCAAAGAGCTGCGGGATCTCGTCGTGCCGCTGATTGCGCAGGCTTTGCGAAATGCCTTCATTGATAGTCGGTCCCTTTTTGGCCCCCTGTCCTGAGTGGCCGTCAGGGCGTTTTGCTTCGATAACAACCAGCGGAATGCCGTTGACGAAGCAGACGATATCCGGTCGCCGCGCATCGATGCCGCCTGAGCGCAGTACGCTGAACTCTTCGGTAAAGACAAAGCTGTTGTTTTCCGGCTGCTGCCAGTCAATCAGGGCAATGGTCGGATTCACCTTCTTGCCATCGACAAACTCGGTGACAGAAATGCCCAGCAGCAGGTGGTTATAGAGCCGTTCGTTAGCCCGCTGCAGCCCTTCGTTCAGCGCTGGCGCACAAATTTCGGCAACCAGATTATCGAGGGTCTTCTCCGATAACCCATGCTCACGCCCGGCATAGGGAAAGCGACGTTTGGCCAGTTGCGTGCGTAATTCATCACGCAGCACCACCTCGCCCAGCTTGCCACCACGCGCCGCTAACGCCTGCTCCGGAGGCAGAAAGGTCCAGCCCAGGTTGCTTAACAACGCCAGAGCCGGGATCTTGGCACTGTACTCTTCCTGGAATTTTGGGGCTGTCTGACCACTCATTGGGGATCCTTTTGCTGCGGTATGCGCTGCCATTTCAGCAAGGCGTCGATATCTTGTGCACCTTGTTCTTCTTTTAAACGACGTTGCTGTTCGGCATAGCGCTCAAATTCATGGTGGGCTTTGTTATCTGCCTGCTGTTTACTGATCTTGCCCGAACCGCTGAGCACATCGCGGTCATTGAATTGTAAAAACTGGTCTAGTTTGTCTTGCCAATCGCGCAAAAACACCTGCTGGCGGCGTTTGGCTTGGTCTTCGGCAAAATCCAGCCACATTGACACTACGCGGTTCAGCTCGTCGATTTCCTGCTTATTCAGGTAGTTTTTGGCGACAGTCACATCACCTTTGCGAACTTCTTCACCCTTAAAGCTGGTCAGTCCCATATGTGGCAAGCTGGCATCTACGCGATGGTGAATTAGCTCGGCTGCCGTCTGGCCCGTGCAGGCAAAGTGCAGCTTGTTCTGGATGATCTGAAAAAACTGGGTGGTTTCTTTCAGGGATGGCTGGTAATCGGCGGCCAGCGCAAAAATCTCGCGCACCCGCAGATACATCCGCCGCTCGCTGGCACGAATATCGCGGATGCGTTCCAGCATTTCGCCAAAGTAATCAGGCACGATGGATGGGCCAACGGGCGGATTTTTTAGTCGCTCGTCATCCATCACAAAGCCCTTGATCAGATATTCCTGCAGCGTCTGCGTCGCCCACTGGCGGAACTGTGTACCACGGGTTGAGCGCACGCGGTAGCCAACCGCCAGCACGAGGGGCAAACTGAAGTACTGCACCTGATAGTTTTTGCCGTCTGCGGCAGTTGTTCGGTAAAACCGAACAACTGAATCTTCGCTTAGCTCACCCTCTTCAAATACATTCTTGATATGCCCGCTGATGGTGGCCTTAGCCTTGCCGTACAGATCGCAAATCATCGCCTGCGACAGCCACAACGTCTCGTTCTCGAAGCGGCACTCAATGCGAACCTTGCCATCCACGCTGGCAAACATCACAAACTCGCCCGCCGGGGCTTCGGAAATGGGTTTGATGTTGTCCATAAGCCTAACCCAGCACCCGCCAGTACGGCTCGAAAGCGGCGCGTACGCTATCGGCCACCAATGCGATGAAATCGCGGTAATCCCCGGTGGTATGCAGCGTATCCAGCGCTTGGTAGTAGGCCAGCCGCTGCTCCACGGTAATCACGCAAGGCGGAAAGCCGCTTTTCATCAGCTCCAGATTCATCAGCAGGCGCGAGGTGCGGCCATTGCCATCCACAAACGGGTGGATGCCAACAAAATCGGCATGTACACGCGCCGCACGCTCCACCGGGTGCAACTGGCCGGCGGAGCTGCCGTACCACGCCAGAAAATCGTGCATCTGCTCGCCCACCCGCAGATGATCGGGCGGCGTATGGCTGGCACCCGCGATCAGTACATTGACCGTGCGGTAACGCCCGGCGTGCTCATCGTCGATATTTTTCAGGATCAGTCGGTGCAAATTGCGGATTTGCCACTCGGAAAACGGCTCGGCGTGCTGCACGATGTCTTCCAGATACAGGATCGCATCGCGGTGGTTAATCGCCTCGAAGTGTTCGCGCAAGGGCTTGCCGCCCACGGTAATGCCTTCGAGCACCACCTTGGTTTCCAGCAGCGTCAGCGTATTACCTTCAATCGCATTGGAGTGATACGTCCAGCGCAGCAGCAGATCGTCATGCAGGCTGCGCGTGGTCGCGGCTGGCAGTGGACGTGCCGCATCCAGCTGCGCCTTCATCTGGTTGAGTTGTTCAAACATGGGCGGCCTCCAAAACCACGCGGCGCTTGCCGGTGAGCAGGGCTTGCATCAGGGCTTTTTTCTCCTGCTTTAAACAGTCAAGCTTGCGCTGCAGGATTGCAATTTCCTGATCGGCTTCGGTTAGCACTAAGGCGATTTTTTGTTGTTCCTCAATGCTAGGCAAATGAAGATGAATCATTAGCATATCTTTTTTGTTTAGTTTGGCTCTTGTTCCACTATTAACGAACCCCATAATATTTTTATTAACCAGTGAAAAATATATCCACTCGTTCACACAATTCTGTTTTGCTCGAAGAATATGAGCGTGATTGTTAACCCAGCATTTCCCATGAGATAGGTTAGCAATAGGACGGGAGGCATATTCATCAAAATAACCACCATCTTCCGCCAACAAAACAATTGTCTCATCAAAAATGTATTCGTTAATGTAGCCAACTATTCCGTTTGCACCCCAGTAAGGAATGGATCCGACCATTTCAGCTCGCTGCTCTGAATTTATTGGTATACGCTGATTATCCAAACAATCCGCACAATCTTTCACGTGTACTTTTTTCCACGCCCCACTAAATCTCACGCCATTTTTATCCAGCAGGCGCTTTTTGCCGGTCAGCAGTTGCTGCATCAGCGCCTTTTTCTGCTGCTGGCTATTGGCCAGCAGTTGTTCTGTGGTGCTGATGGCCTGATCCCAAGTGGAGAGGATTTTGGCGATTTTCTTTTGTTCGGGGAATGGTGGAATGGGTGCTATAAGGTCTTGTACCTGCTTTGCTGATAAATTTGCTTGTTTGGTCCCACCAGGGAACGAATACAATCGAGAGAGAATTACCTCACTTCGTAGCAGGTTAAGCAAATAACCTGAACACGTATGCTTTTTAGGAATAAACTTCATCACTCGTTGATTCAGTAATGACTCTGGCGCATTTACTGGGATTTCTACCGTAAAACCATAGTCGCGTTTGCCCATTGTCCCCGTCATAGACATGACCAAATCACCCGGTTTCACAAGAAACCGAGCATATTCATCCTTGAAAGACTCGGGAAGATATTCTGGATTTCGAGTCAAATCGAGCGTGTTTTGGTACAAGTTACCCATTCTTAATAATGGAATGCCTGTAGGAGTAAAATCGCTACTTTTAAAGGCAAAGCCCATAACGGTATCAGCCAAGTCGTTTAATGAACCTACCGTCCATCCCTTAGGCACCATAACCACCTCCTGAAACCTGAATATGACTAACCCCTGCGTGCTCACCCGTCCCTGGGGCCAGGTTCCACTTCGGCCATCCACGGCCTCGCGTACTCGGCTTGCCGAGTGATGTTAAATCACTCATCAGCGCCTCCGGCGCACGCCGAGTACCCCAGCTCCTCCAGATATTTGGCCATTTCGGTTTCCAGCGCAGTCAATTGCGATTGCTCGCGTTGTTCATTCAGCATCGCCGCACTCCTTCTTTTTTGGCAATGCCGAGTCTTTAATCATTTTCTTTTCCGCTGAGGCGACGCGACGCTCCAGTTTTTTCAGGTCCTCCGCTGCGGGTAGTTGTTCTGGCCGGATGCCGCGCTGGCCCAGCATGTCACGTACGCTGCGGTTGTTTTGCACATGCTCTGAGGCAATGGCGCGTTCCCCTTGCAAATCATGCTGGTTCACATTGTGGTTGGTAATTTCGGTGGCCAAATTTTTGGCCGCAATGGTGACGGTGGGCAAGAAATCCGCTAGCGGCCGTGCGTCTGGCACGGCGAGGTGCCGCTTCATAGCTTGTGTGGTTTTGCCACCAAACAGTGCGGCGTCACCTTGTGAGCGGATGCGACCAAAACCCTGTTCATCGACACCTCGTTCGTAGATATTTTTGGACAGTGCGGTTTCCGACTCGCGCAGCTTTTGGCGGGCATCGAGGCGACTTTGCAGGGCAAGCCGCTCTTCCAGTTGCTCTTGTTTTCGGGTTTGCAAGGCGAAGTAAGTTTGGGCAAACGCGACCTGCGCTTTGGCCGGGTCGGCATTTTGCGCGGCCAGATAGCAGGCGTAACGGGTCATCATGGTGTCGCTGACCGGGCGTTCGGCACCCGAGCCGATGGCCACCATTTTCGTGATGTCACGAAAATGGTCGTGGACTGGCACTCCGCTATTTTCACAGGCTTTTTTGGCCTTCTCTACCACTTTACTGAAGTTCTCCCAGCGCTCGTAGCCAAGCAGGATCATCAAGTCACGGGCGTAGCAAAATTCGATACCGCTGTCATCAAGTTGATGGGTGTGCTGGTCAAAATCCTGTTTCAGCGTGGCTATTTGTTGCTTATTCATACCCCAGCTCCTTCAGGTAGCCAGCCATGGTACTTTCCAGTTCGGTCAGTCGGGCTTTGAGTTGTTCGCGCTCGGCGCGTACCGCCAGCAGATCGATCTCTTCCTCTTCTTCGAAGGTATCGACATAGCGCGGGATATTCAGGTTGTAGTCGTTATCGCGGATCTCCTGCAGCGAGGCAAGATAGGCGTATTTATCGACGTTATCGCCATTACGGTAGGTGGCGACAATCTTGGCGATATTCTCGTCGGAGAGCTGGTTCTGGTTCTTGCCCGCCTTGCACTCGCGGCTGGCATCGATAAACAGGACGTTATCGTCGACTTTGTGTTTTTTGAAGATCAGGATCGCCGCCGGGATGCCGGTGCCATAGAACAGCTTCTCCGGCAGGCCGATGACCGCATCAAGCAGGTTCTCTTCTATCAGCTTTTGGCGAATGAGCCCTTCACTAGAGCCCCGGAACAGTACGCCGTGGGGCACTACCACGCCCATGCGCCCGCTATTAGGTTTGAGCGTCTCAATCATATGCAGGATAAAGGCATAGTCGCCCTTGGTCTTGGGCGGAATGCCACGGCGGAAGCGGCTGAATTTGTCGTGCTCGGCCTCTTCATGGCCCCACTTGTCCAGCGAAAACGGCGGGTTGGCGGTAACCACATCAAACAGCATCAGATCGCCGTTCTTATCCAGCAGCTTGGGGTTACGGATGGTGTCGCCCCACTCGATCTTGTGGTTATCCTCGCCGTGCAGAAACATGTTCATCTTGGCCAGCGACCAGGTGGAGCCGATGGCCTCCTGGCCGTAGAGCGCATATTGGCGGCTGCCGTGGTTGGCGACGATTTTGCGCCCGCACTTCATCAGCAGCGAGCCGGAGCCACAGGCCGGATCGCAGATGGTGTCACCCGGCTGGGGTTCGAGCAGCTCGGCAATCAGATCGGAGACTTCCGGCGGGGTATAGAACTCACCGGCCTTCTGGCCACCGCTGGCGGCGAAGTTCTTGATCAGGTATTCGTAGCCGCCACCGATCACATCCAGCGAGCCGACCCGCGAAGGCTTGAGGTTCAGTGCCTCCTTGGCAAAGTCTTCGAGCAGATGGCGCAAAATGGTGTTCTTCTGCTTCTCTTCACCGAGCTTGTCGGTATTGAACGAGATGTCCTGAAACACGCTCTTGCCCGCATCCTTGAGCTTGGTGCCATTGGCCTCTTCGAGCGCATGCAGCGCCATATCGATGCGGGTGCCATTGCCCGGCTCGTGGCGGTGTTCATACAGGTGATAGAAGCTGGATTCTTTGGGCAGCACGAAGCGCTCGTTCTTCATCATCTCGTCAATGAGTTCGGGCTCGTCACCGTATTGGGTCTGGTAGTTGTCGTAGTGATCCTGCCAGACATCGGAGATGTATTTGAGGAACAGCATCGTCAGGATGAAGTCCTTGTAGGTATCGGCGCTGACGGTGCCGCGAAAGGTATCGCAAGCCGCCCACAGGGCTTTGTTGATCTCATCCTGATTGATTTGTTCGGTCATGGTGTCGTTCCTCCTAGATGGCCGTCGCCGGTGGCGGCAGCCAGAAAATCGTTGGCGATGCGGCGTTGAAGTTGCACGCCGTTGCTGATCAGCTGTTGCAGCGTCTGCTGTTGCTGGCGCAGGTTCTGTTGCAGGGCGGCCAGCGCCGCCTGTTGGCGGAGTGCAGGCAAGGCCAGCGGCGTCTCGGCCAGCACACTGCGGCGGATACTTTTGACCTGCGAGCCTTCGGCATTCTGCTCAAAATAGCGCTGGCTGGGCTCTTGATTGAGCCACCAGGCCAGATACTCCGGCAGCAGTTGGGCGTGGCAGCGCAGCAGATAAAACACCGGTGCCGCCACGGCCTGGATGGCCGCCTGCTCGATGCGGTGATCCACGCTAACGGCGAAATTGCGGTTCCCCTTGGCGACAAACAGCACGTCACCGGGGCGCAACCAGCCGGGATCTTTCTTGCCGGTCAGGGTGGTCGTCTGGCAACCGTCCCAGCGGATGCCGAGCTCGACGCTGACATCCTTGATCTGCACCACCCGGATATCCGACCCCTCGGCTTCCGGCACTTTGCCGCGAAAGGGATAACCCGGCAGGATCTCGCAGACGCTGGCAAGGGAGGTGAGCTGCATCGAAAATCCTTCATCATCTGACATGATGCAAAATCATGGTGCCAAGCGAGGATGAAGTAAAGTTATTTTTTGCATCATCTTGAATGATGCCGCACATATTCGACCATTTGTTGGCCAACTTACTCGCCGATGATGGCAACTCTGCAGCCGTTATCGCAGTTTGACACTCGGTGATGGCAATTCATCGCGGAGCTGCTACAACTTAAAACTAAGTAATATTTAGTTTTGGAGGCTGAATGCGCCTTCTTATTCGCCCGGAGCCTTACCCTGATGAATCACTGGAGAGCTATCTGCTCAGGCTGAGCCAGGAGAATGGCTTTGAGCGTTATGCGCTGCTGAGTGGGGCCATCCGTGACAGCCTGTTGGTGCAGGATCATGAGGCCAGTGGCGCTTTCCCGTTGGAGCTAGCGCGCGTCAATGTGTTTCATGCCAATCGCTCCAGCGGGTTGAGAGTTAGAGCCCTGCAACTGTTTGCGCAGTTGACCGATCTGGATCCGGCCTGCCTGTTACAACTGAGCTTGATGCACTCCGGACTGCATTTCGGCTCTGGGCATGCTTGCGTACATCGTGCCGGTGTTGATATTCCGCTGGGCTTTATCCGACCCGCCCCGATCCCGGTTTGCCCCGCCTGTTTGCGTGAGTCGGCCTATATTCGTCAGCACTGGCACTACAGTCCTTATCTGGCCTGCCATCGGCACAGCAGCCAATTACTCCATCACTGCCCCAGCTGTGGCGAGGCGCTGGATTATCAGCGCAGCGAGTCGTTCACCCATTGTCGCTGCGGGTTTGACCTGCGAACAGCGATTACCCAGCCCGCGAGCACTGAGGCACAGCAGCTTAGCGCCCTCATCTGCGGTGCCCGATTTGAATCAACCAACCCTTTGCTCTCCAGTGAGCATCCCAGCCTGATGTTTGGAGCCCTGTACTGGTATTGGTTGCGGAATAAGACGGCCGACGCCGGGAAGCCGGAATTCAGCACCCTAACCACGGCGATTGGCTATTTTTCGGCCTGGCCCGCCAATTTCCATCACGAGTTGCAGCAGATGGCGCAAAAGGCACTGCAGACTCAGACCCGGTTACTCAATCACACGGCGTTTCGTGAGGTGTTTGGCTCTGTCCTGACGGACTGCCGCCAGTTACCGACGCGCGATAGCCATCGCAATTTCATCTTGCGCGGGCTGCTCGATTATCTGACCGAGCTGGTCTGTGCTAATCCCAAAATGCGGGTCGCCAATCTGGCCGACATTCAGTTAACCGCCATCGAGGCTGCCGCCGTGCTTGGCACGTCCGTTGAACAGGTTTTTCGACTTCTGCAGGACGGGTACTTGACCCCGGCCCACAGGAGGATCCACGGTGGGCTCAAGCCGCATGAGCCGCTTTTTCATCTGCGGTACGTCATTGAGTGTCGACAGGCTCATCGCTCGACATTCAATGACGCCTATCATCCCTACTTGCCTGCATGGTGACGACAATGCCTCTTCATGAACTGATGAACCTTCACGATCAGGCAGAGCGGGATAAGGCTCTACGCCGAGCCTTTGCGCCGTACACGCCCGATATCGAGCTCGAAGGAGAGGAATATCGAGCGCTGGTCGTGTTGGTCAATTTGACGCTCAAACGCGACCAGGCGGTTGATCTGTGTGATGAGTCGCAAGCTCAGCGTCTGGTCAACGATGACAAGCATCTCGAGCATTGTGTCCATCAGGTAGCCTGGCTGCATTCGCACAATTTGAAATATCCCGATACCCGGGTGAGCGGCCAGCGGTTAGTGATTGACGCCCCGCCCCTGATCCCGGGAGTAGTAACCAGTGCCGGATTGCAAAACAGATTGGGATGGGCCAACAACAGTTCCGATATTAACTATGCCAAGCTGTTCTGCTCCTCGTTTCTCTACCAGGGCCTATCCAGCAATCTGGCCCTGCAACTGGTTGCCGATGCGCCCGCCTGGACTGGGGCGTTCAGACAACTCGGCTTACCCAATACGGCTATTGCCGCACTCCAGGCACAACTGGCGCATCACCTCGCCGCGTCCGTAGTTCCCTCAGAGGTCAACGTCTACTCCAAGCAAGTTCGTTTCTGGTACCAGGGTGATTATTGCGCGATCACCCCCGTCGTCAGCCATGCCTTGATGGCCCATTTGCAGCACATGATCTATGAAAATCGCTGCTCGCACCTCACCATCAGCCATGATCACCCCGCCAGCGTAGGTAGCCTTGTGGGCTCTGTTGGCGGCAAGGTCGCAGTGCTGAATTATCCGCCACCGATCAGTATCCAAAAACGCCGCCACTTCTCGCAATCTCGGACACAGCGCCTCAATGAAGGAGCTATCCTGTTTGATCGGGGCATGCTGTACGACAAGGTCTTCCCCCAGGCGCTCGAGCATCTGATCACGCCGACCGGGCTGACTCGCCGACAACGCAAACAATCACGGCTCAGTGCAATGCGTTATTTGCGCCGACAGCTGGCCGCCTGGATTGGACCTGTGATTGAGTGGCGCGATGAGATCCAGCAGCTACCGAATGTAGAGCTGCTGATTACGCCCGAGCGATTGGAATGGAAGATAGTGACCAGCCCAGTGGCTGAGTTGCCAGATTTGGCGACGGAGTTGGCTGGTGTATTTCATCTTGAACTGCAGACACATCACGCCACTCGTCGCTTCGCCTATCACCCGGAGTTACTGATTCCGGTCAAGAGCCAGCTGCGCTGGCTGATCAACAAGCTGGCCGATGACGAAAACCAACCGGCGCCCCTGCAAGTGGCAACATCCTGTTATCTGCATCTGTCTGGCTTACGTGTCTACGATGCGTTGGCGCTGGCCAATCCTTATCTTTGCGGCATCCCCTCGCTCTCGGCGCTCGCCGGGTTCTGCCATGACTACGAACGTCGATTAACGGCCTTGCTCAAACGGCCTGTCCGGTTCACCGGCGTGTCGTGGTATCCCAGCCATTACCATTTGCTATCGGGCAAGTCGTTGCAGGAACCCTTATCACCGATACATGCCCGTGAGGTTTCTGCTATCCGGCGTCCTGGACTAATCGACAGCAAATACTGCGATTTGGGCATGGATCTGGTGATGGCGTTACAGGTGGATGATGAGCACCCGCTCCCATCTGCCAATGAGCAGGATCTGTTGCAGGCCGCATTTCCATCGCGTTTCGCAGGGGGTTGCCTGCATCCACCGTCTCTCTACGAGAGCAAGCCGTGGTGCAGCCTCTATACGAACAGGACTGAGCTGTTCAACACCTTGTCTCGACTCCCCAGAGCGGGTTGTTGGGTCTATCCATACCAATCGCGGATCGGCAAGCTGGATGAGCTTATCGATACACTGAACATGGACCGCCGAGTCCGGCTGATCACGACAGGCTATGTATTTCTCGATGAACCCCGGATGCGGGCAGGTAGTGTGGAAAAACACCATGTTTATGCCGAGTCGGCGCTTGGGCTGGCTCTTTGTGTCAATCCGGTTGAAATGCGACTGGATGGTAATAACCACTTCTTTAATCATGGCTTCTGGCAACTGACGGCGATAAACAGGGCTATTCTGATGACAGGTGCGGGCAACATGGAGCAACGACATGGAGCTATGCAAACATCTGAGCTATAGCCGCTCTCTATCCCCTGGCAAGGCCGTCTTCTTCTACAAAACGGCTGATAGCGACTTCGTGCCGCTTCGCGTGGAAACAGCCCGTGTGGTTAGCCAGAAAAGCGGCTATTCCGAAGGGTTTGATGCCAACTTTCAGCCGAAAAATGTTGAACGCTACGAGCTGGCGTATGGGAATCCGCAAACCATCGAGGCTTGTTATGTTCCGCCGAATATCGATAAATTGTACTGTCGCTTCTCGCTACGTGTTGAGGCCAATTCGCTCAGTCCAGATCTCTGCTCAGATCCTGGCGTGGTCAAAACACTCAGACAATTGGCTGGCTTGTATCAAGAGCACGGAGGGTACCTCGAGTTGGCGCGGCGCTATAGCCGCAACTTGCTAATGGGCAATTGGCTATGGCGCAACCGACATAATGAGGGCACCCGAATTGAAGTGAAAACCTCACAAGGTTTGCACTTCGCCATTGAGGACGTCCGGCATCTGGATTGGTTCAGCGAATGGCCAGCACCCGCGGAAGCACAACTGAATCAATTGGCCGATGAAATGGCCATCGCGCTGAGTCGTCGCGACATGTTCTGGTTTGCCGATATCACAGCGGTCATGAAAACCGGGTTTTGTCAGGAGATATTCCCCAGTCAACTCTTTACTGAGCGCCCCGACAACCATGATGAACCCAGTAAAAAACTGGCCACCGTTGAGACCATCGACGGACAACTGGCGGCCTGTCTTCATGCCCAAAAGGTGGGTGCGGCACTGCAGCAAATTGATGATTGGTGGGCCGAGGATGCCGATCAGCCTTTGCGTGTTCATCAATATGGCGCCGATAGCAAAAACCTGACCTCCATGCGACACCCTGTATCCGGACAAGACTTCTACCATCTGCTCAGCAGAGCCGATGAATTTCTCGAGCAGATGAGATCATCCCCAGCCTCATCGCCCCTCCCCGGTGAGATTCACTATCTGATGGCTGTACTGACCAAAGGTGGTCTGTTCCAAAAAGGAAAAGGGTAATGACGGACAAGAGTTTTTTCTTCGCAATTCATTATATTCCCGCTAAAGTAGATTGCGGGTTACTGGCCGGGCGCTGTATCTCAACCCTGCATGGTTATCTGCTTAATCATGCCGATGCACAAATAGGCGTTGCTTTCCCCTGCTGGAGCAACAAATCCATCGGCCGCACGATTGCATTTGTCAGCGAACACAGTTCGCATCTCACCCAGTTTCGCGAGCGAACCTATTTCCAGACCATGCAAGGCGACGGTTTGTTTGAGTTGAGTCCTGTCCTGGAAGTCCCAGACGATTGCGCAGAGGTGCGATTTATCCGTAACCAAAATCTGGCCAAGCTGTTTGTTGGAGAACGTAGACGGCGACTGGCCAGAAGCAAGCGGCGAGCAGCAGAGCGCGGTGAACTGTTTGTACCCAAAGCCCCCGTTGTAAACCAGGAAATAGCGCCTTTTCATTGCGCGTTGATACAAAGCGCCAGTAATGCACAGAACTACGTGCTGCATATTCAAAAACAACTCTGTGATAGTCGAGATACCACAAAAACCTATAGTCACTACGGCTTGGCGTCCCCCAATTCCTATAGGGGCTCAGTGCCTGAATTATCCACGAGCATTTCAACCCTTTTCCCAGATAGTCTATATTTGAAGCGGTAACTCAACAGGTTACCAATTCGCCTGAAATTTTGGATTGATGCATTTAATCTTGAATTTCAGAGACGAATCAGTGCGTTAGTATTGTCGACGCACGGTGAACTGCCGAATAGGCAGCCAAGAAAGTATTCGGGAATTAATCGTCTACGGAGAAACAGTGAACTGCCGAATAGGCAGCCAAGAAAGATGGAACGTTGAGAATGGCATGGAGTATTTGTGAACTGCCGCATAGGCAGCCAAGATTAGGACCGGAAGTTATCATCCAAGCCGAGTTCTTTTCACTGCCGCAGAGGCAGAATATCGGCCCAGCTACTAAAGCTGGGCCTTTTCTTTAGTGATGGGTTAGCGCAGCCTGAATCAAATGGGGACTTAGTCGGTGAAAATCATGACGAAACAGGAAGTTGATGTGCTCAGCGACATCCGCTGCGATGTCTGTGAAGAAAGCTGCTCACCCGTTGAAGGTTACGGTCCCCAAGTCGGAACGCTCAGTGCCAAGTGGGGTTATGGCTCCCGTCATGATGGCGAAAGCTATGAAGTCCATCTCTGTGAATCCTGCTTTTTCCAGGCACTGTCCAATCTTCAAGAACAGCGCCGAGGCCAGCTAATGTTCTCTGAACAGGGCTATGAACCCAATCCGGATTTCGGGCGAATCGAGAGCAATAAGGAGATAATCTGATTGCGCAAGGCGTTCGGATACCCGCAAAACCATGGTTGCGTAATCTGCTTTTCTAACGATAAGAACCTGTTATATATTTCATTAGGGCGAGAAACTGGCAGCATCAGGGTGCAATTGTCAGTGGAAGGACCCCGGAGCCAGGGCGAGATCGTGAACGTTTTATAACCAATATCAAGTCTTGATTGACGTAAATCTCCACCTGTGATCATATGCTTCCTT
>NZ_BAAGVN010000314.1:0-17564 GCF_054780855.1 Pseudaeromonas pectinilytica | reverse complement strand
CTCCAAGTCATCCCATCACCACCACGGTGACCGGATAGCGCCTGTCACGGCGCTGCGCGCCATGCCCGGCGCACATAAAAAAGCCCCGCACAGGGTGCAGGGCTCATCAGTCGGCCGATATTGAATAAACACTCACCCTCGGGGCAGACGTTGACCCAGTGCAGGCATGCGCTCCGGATGCCCCAGCAAACGCTGGTCGTGCCGATAGTCATCATTCGTCTCAATCCGCCAGTCGCGATCAAACTGACCCGCCAGAGCCTGCACCAGTTCGGCGAACGTCCAGGCCTCGGTGGCGTTGCTATCCAGATGGTACAAACCGCTCGCCCGCTCCTGCAGCAGTTGCCACAGGGCGCGAGCCGTGTCGTCCATAAACGAGCAGGCCGGGATCCAGAGCTGACTTGCCGCCACTTTACCCTGCTCCCGCTGCCAGCTATCCAGCGCCGCCAGCATGTTATTGCCCCGGGCCTCCCCATCGATCTGCCAACCAATCCGCGCCACACAGGCCTGGGAATTTGCCTGCCAGATCGCCTGCTCACAGCGCATCTTGTAGCGTCCGTAGTCATCTTCGGCATTGGGAGCATCCGACACTCCATGGGGACCGTCCGGCTGGTGGTGAAACACCATGGCCGAGCTGGTGAACAGGAAAGGGATATGGGCCAGTGCGGCATAGGCCGCTAGTTGCGCGGCCCAGCTCTCGGCACCCATCGCCAGATGAGCAATCGCATCGGGCCGCATCCGCTGCAAAAACAGCGCCGACTCGGTGCTGTCTTCGGGATCCACCAACTGCCGCGACCAGGGGATCAGGTGCCACCCTGTCGCCTTGGCCTGCGCCGCCAGATGGGGGGCTAGCGTGCCATTCAAACCGGTAATCAAGAGACGCATAGCCACTCCTGTGCTCGCTGAGGGATGAACGATCGGGGAACCGGGATCAGGCCTCGATGCCGTATTGCGCCCGGTAAGCACGCACCTGCTCCAGCAAGGCGCCCATCTCCGGCTTCTCTTCCAGATAGCGGATCAGATCCCCCAGGGTAATGATGGCAATCACCTGCGCCTGGTAGTCACGCTCCACTTCCTGAATCGCCGAGAGTTCGCCCTTGCCCTTCTCCTGACGATCCAGCGCAATCAAGACCCCGGCCAGTTCGGCGCCGTTGGCCTGGATCAGATCCATGGATTCACGGATGGCAGTGCCCGCCGTGATCACATCGTCCACCAGCATGATGCGCCCTTTGAGCGGGCTACCGACCAGGTTGCCGCCCTCGCCGTGATCCTTGGCTTCCTTGCGATTGAAGCACCAGGGCACATCCTGATCATGGACTTCTGCCAGCTGGACCGCGGTGGCCGAGGCAATAGGAATGCCCTTGTAAGCCGGTCCGAACAGCACGTCATAGGCGATACCGGCATCCACCAGCGCGGCGGCATAGAAGCGGCCCAGCTTGGCCAGATCGCGGCCGGAGTTAAACAGCCCGGCATTGAAGAAATAGGGGCTCTTGCGGCCCGATTTCAGGGTGAAGTCGCCGAACTTCAATACCTGCTTGCTCAGGGCAAACTCGATAAACTCGCGCTGGTAGGCTTTCATGCTTGGTCCTCTTGGTTCTTCATCTTTAACGGGTTTTCATCACAAAAAACGCGGCCTGGGCCGCGTTAAGTCATCACTTACAACAGAGCCTGTTTCTGCAGGGCGACCAGCTCGGCGATACCGCCCTTGGCCAACTCCAGCAACTGGTTCAGCTCGTCCTGACTGAAGGGCTCGCCCTCGGCGGTGCCCTGCACCTCTATGATGCGACCACACTCGGTCATCACCACATTCATATCGGTCTCGGCCGCTGAATCCTCGACGTACTCCAGATCGCAAATCGCCTGGCCGTTGTGAATGCCGACCGAGACAGCCGCGACCATGTATTTGAGCGGATCGGTTTTCAGCTTGCCCTGCTCCTGCAACCAGCGCAGTGCATCCACCAGCGCCACATAGGCGCCGGTGATGGCCGCCGTGCGGGTGCCGCCATCGGCCTGGATCACATCGCAATCCAGGGTGATGGTGAATTCGCCCAGCTTGGTCAGATCGACGGCGGCGCGCAGGGCGCGACCGATCAACCGCTGGATCTCCAGAGTACGCCCGCCCTGCTTGCCGGAAGCGGCCTCACGATTCATGCGCGAGTGGGTCGACCGTGGCAGCATGCCATATTCGGCGGTGATCCAGCCCTGCCCCTTGCCCTTGAGGAACCGGGGAACCCCCTCTACCACGCTGGCATTACACAGCACGCGGGTCTGGCCGAATTCGACCAGGACTGAGCCCTCGGCGTGGGCGGTGAAGTGACGGGTGATGGTAACCGGGCGCATTTGCGCGGGCGTTCTGCCGTTCGGACGCATGGGATCTTCTCTTCTTAAAATCGGAAATGGCCGTCAGTATACGGGATCGGCCACGGCTTTTCACATGACGGGCTTTTTGCCGGCGGCGGGGCTATAATCGCGACAATTTTTTACCGACCGACGAGATCCGTATGATTCACAGCATGACAGGCTACGCCCGTAAGGAATTCAAAGGCGATTGGGGCACAGCGGTGTGGGAAATCCGCTCCGTCAATCAACGCTATCTGGAAACATATCTGCGTCTGCCCGAGCAGTTGCGTGGTTTGGAGCCGATCCTGCGTGAGCGCTTCCGCAAGCACCTCGAACGCGGCAAGGTCGAATGCAATCTGCGCTTCGAAAGCCAGACCAATGCCGGTCAGTTGCAAGTCAACGAAGCCCTGGCCGAGCAGCTGATCGACAGCGCCTTGTGGGTCATCGACCGCGCCGGCCAAGGTCAACTCAATCCGCTGGATGTGCTGCGCTGGCCCGGCGTCATGGCCGCTCCCGAGCAGGATATGGATGAGCTCAACACCCGCCTGCTGGCCGGTTTTGACGAGGTGCTGGGCCTGTTCATCGAGAGCCGCCAGAGCGAAGGCGACAAGCTCAAGGTCCTGATCGAACAGCGTCTGGACGGCATCCAGGTCGAAGTGACCAAGGTCCGCGCCCTGATGCCGCAGATCCTCGACTGGCAACGTCAACGGTTGGTCGACCGTCTGGCCGAAGCCAAGCTGGAGCTGGAATCCACCCGCGTCGAGCAGGAGATCATCCTGCTGGCGCAACGCATCGACGTCGCCGAAGAGCTGGATCGCTTAGGGATGCACATCACCGAGACCCACAAGATCCTGAAAAAAGGCGGCGCCTGTGGCCGTCGGCTGGACTTTATGATGCAGGAGTTCAACCGCGAGTCGAACACGCTGGGCTCCAAGTCCATCAACGCCGAGACCACCCAGTCCGCCGTCGAGCTCAAGGTCCTGATCGAGCAGATGCGCGAACAAATTCAGAACATCGAATAAGCCCTTATCTCGCATAAGCAGGTGTCCGCTTAAAACGCCAAAGCCCCTCTCGCAGGGGCTTTGATGTTTCTGGCGCTTCCCCCGCCGGGTTAGCCACCAACAGGCCGGTGATTTTGGGGGCATCTCGCTCATTTTCTGCTGTCCGTGAATACATGACTCCGGCCTTATGGCACCATACCCCTCATTCACCCCAACCACTGACACGCACCGAGATGCAGCCCGATAATCTGACACAGCATCAGTTGGTTACCCTGGCCCAGGCTCATCCCGAGGTACTGGTGTTGTGGCTCTATGGGTCGCGCGCCAAGGGCAATGCCGGACCGCTAAGCGACTGGGATCTGGCGGTAGCCTTAGCACCAGTCAAACTGGCCGACCCGTTAGACAATCGTCTGCGCCCCGAGCTCTTAGCCCTCGACTGGCAACGGGCGCTGCAACTGCCGGAAGGAAAGCTCTCGGTGGTGGATATCAACCAGGCCCCCATTCCACTGGCCTTCGCCATTATCGATGCCAATACGCCGCTCTATAGCCGGGATGAGGGGCGACGCCTGCAGGAAGAGGCAAGGATCATGTCGCAGATGGAGATCAATTATCCCGGCTCAAATGACATATCAGGAAAGAGAGATGAGTGATAACGCCTATATCAACGCCCTGCGTTTAAGCCTGTCACGCTATCAGGCCGAGTTACTGGAGATCCGCACCATTCTGGAAGAGCGGCCACTCTCCAATCTGGAATACCGGGCCGCCGAACGCACGCTTCAGGTGGCCATCGAGGCCTGTATTGGCATCGCCAAACATTGGGCCAAGGCGCTGGCGGGCCATAGCCCGCAAGACGCCTATCAGGCTTTCGAGATCCTGGTGCAACGTGGCGAGCTGTCAGCCGATGGCCTGAGTGGCTGGCGCAAGATCATCGGCCTGCGCAACGCCCTGGTCCACGACTACCTCAATATCGACCCCGAGATCATCCGCAGTGTGATCGCCCAAGGGTACAGCGAGCAGCTCTTCTTCTTCGCCAGCCAAGGGCTCGACTGGCTGGCGGCTGCCAAAGCACCGCGATGAAAAAAGATGCGCAGTGACGACTGTATTCAAGCCGCAAAGAGCAATCTAGCCAACGCCCGCCGCTTGCTCGACTCCGGCGATGCGGTGAACTGGGTCTCTGGCCACTTAGGCTCTGCGCTGCATTGGACGATGGCGGGATGGTTGCTGGCCCATGGTCATACCGCCTCTCATTGCCGAGGATGGAGCGACACGCGGGAGGCATTCTTGGAACTGGGCCCTGATGAGTTGCGCTCACAGCTCATAAAGCTCTATGCACAGACGGTAAGCCTGGAGCTTCAACTGATGGGTGACATAGACACAGCACCCACCCTTTCCATCTCCGAATGGCAAATCAAAGCGCGGGAGTGTCTGGAGAATACGGATAGGGCCATCCACAAGCTACTCGCCGGCATACCCTGTCAGCCTCAATGACAGGCTAGGCCCGAGTCGACAACGCCTCCAACTGCAAGATGATGAGTAACCCCATCACAATCAAATCAAAATGATTGCATCCTTTTGATTTGATCTATACTCTCATCCACATCCAGTGCGATGAGAAGCATCATGTCCAGACTCGATGACCTATCCCTCTACCCCCATGCCCAGCGTGAACGTCTGACGTTTATCGATTTCTGCCTCTATTACTTTGGCGAGGTGAGCAAGGCCGATCTGCTCCGCCAGTTCGCAGTCGGTTCCGCCTCCTGTACCCGAGATTTGGCGCTCTACCGTGAGCTGGCTCCGGAGAATCTTGAGCTCAGACACCAGACCAAGCGCTATCACATCACCCCCGGCTTTGCGCCACTGTTTAACCATGAGCCGGAAATCCTGTTAAGCCGCCTGAGTCAGGGCATGGGCGAAGGCGTGAACCAGATCTCGCCACCCGGCGAACACTGTGTCGATGCCATCCGTCTCATCCATCCAGACAGCAACACCATAGCCACCCTGATGCGTGCCATCACACAGCAGCGGGCCATCAGCGTACGTTATCACTCCTTGAGTTCGGGGGAGACAGAGCGCGAGCTGGTACCCCATGTGCTGGTGAATAACGGCCACCGCTGGCATGTTCGCGCCTACGACCGGCGGCATGGTGAATTTCGCGACTTCGTCACCACCCGTCTGCTGCAAGTGCACGAATTGGCCCAAGCCCCAACCACAGAGCAGCGCGAGGCAGACAGCGCCTGGCAGCGCCAGGTGACGCTGACGCTCGTCCCCCACCCCGCGCTTGCCCACCCAGAGGCCATAGCGCTGGACTATGGCATGACCGATGGACAGTTGACGCTGACAGTGCGCGAGGCGTTGGTGGGTTACTTGCTGCAACAGTGGCGAGTCGACTGCTCGCCGGATGCCCGGCTCAATCCCCATTCCCATCCGCTACGACTGGCCAACCCTGAGCTGGTCGCCACACTGACCAACTGCCGCCTGCTGCCAGGAGTCGCCCCATGAACCAGGATCTGAGCTTTGATTTTCTGGAGCAGTTCAAGGAGCAAAGCCTGGCGCTGCGTCTGTTGCGCTCCCCGCATTTTGCCCTGCTCGCCAGCTTTCTGCATCGGGCCTTCCTGGCCAAAAACCGCCGCGCCATCCCCTATCAGGAACTGATCGACGCGCTGGAGCATCATCTGCAGGATATTGCCGACAGCCATGGTCCCGAGCTGTTTCCCAAGAGTGCGCGCGCCTATGTCGACGACTGGATCAACAGCCGGGGCGGCTATCTGCGCAAATACCTGCCACTGCAGAGCGATGAACCCGAGTGCGACCTGTTGCCCGAGATCGAAAAAGCCCTGCGCTGGATCGAGGAGATGCAGGGCCGCCGCTTCGTCGGCACCGAGTCGCGACTCAAGCTGTTGCTGGAGCTGATCGGGGATCTGGTTCACGGCACCACGGAAGATAGCGCCACCAAGCTGGTCACCCTGCGTGCCCGCAAGGCCGAGATCGAGCAGGCCATCTGTGCCGTCGAGCAGGGACAAGATAGCGGCATGTCGGCCACCCAGATCCGCGAACGCCTGTTTTTACTGGGCGATCTCTCGCGCCAACTGTTGGGCGATTTTCGCCAGGTGGAAGCCAACTTCAGGACGCTGGACAAGGAGACTCGCAAGACCATCACCCGCAGCAACCAGCATAAGGGGCTGGTACTGGATCAGGTGTTTGGCGATCAGGATGTCATCGACAGCTCGGATGAGGGGCAGTCCTTCAGCGCCTTCTTCGAGCTACTGATGACGCCCCAGATGCGCAGTGCCATGCGCCATAACCTGCAGTCACTGCTGGCACATGAAGAGGCCCGCAACCTGGTGCAACAGGACACCCTGCTCAGCCATCTCTACAGTTACCTGCTGGAGGCGGGTGCCAAGGTCAACCTCACCCGCCAGCAGATCACCGACCAGCTGCGCCGTTACATCCAGGAGCAGTCTCAGGACAATAAACGCATTCTGGAGCTGATCCGCGACTTCGAGGCTCAGGCACATCGCTTGGAAGGGCTGGACAGCCGCAGCTACCCGGATTTTGCCTCTGTGCCAGAGCAGCAGGCTACGCTCTCTGTACTACTGAGCCGCGGCCTCTACCATCCGCCCCAGAGCGAACAGTTCAGCAACTCGTCGGTGGCCGAAGCCGCGCCGCAGGCAGAGGTGGATCTACGTACCCTGTTCGAGGTGAGCCATATCGACGAGCAGCAGTTACAACGCCAGATCCACCGCTGTCTGAGTGACTATCAGGGGCAGGTGAGCCTGGCCCAGGTCATCGAACATTACCCGATACGCCATGGCCTGGATGAGGTGCTCACCTATATCAAGCTGGCCTGCGAGCAGACGCTGCCTGCTCATATCGATACCACCCGGGAACAACAGATCCGCTGGCAGGCCGAGCCTGAACTCTGGCGGATATTGCGCATTCCCGCCATCACCTTTGTCAGGGAGCTGTAACCATGTCGACCATCCATGAAACAGGCGCACTGGGGGCGGATGCCCAACGGGACAAGTCTGCCGTGCTCATCCGGCTGCTCAAGGGCCCCCTCTACCTCCATCGGCAACGGGATCTCTGGCAGGTATTACTGCGCGAACAATACAGCATCCGCGACTACTTCCAGCAGATTGGCCTCTCCTTGCTGATCGACGAGGCCGAAGGGTACGCCTTCTTGAAACAGCCCGAGAGCGCGGAAGAAGAATCCGCCCAGGAGTTGCCACGCCTTGTCAGCCGCCGCAGCCTGAGCTTTGCCCAGACGCTGCTGCTGGTCTGCCTGCGCAAGCGGCTGGCCGAGCACGACAGCGAAGAGAGTGCGCCCCGTCTCATAGTCACCCGGCAGGAGATCCACCAGTGGTTGTTACCCTACTTCCCCGAGGTGGGTAACGAGGTGAAGCAACGCCGCGAGCTGGATGCGCTCATCAAGAAGTGTGATGAGATGGGCTTTCTCTCGACGCTACCCAAGCATCCGGATGACTTCGAGGTGCCACGCATTCTCAAGGCCTTCATCACCGCCGAACAGATAGTGGAATTCAACCAGCTACTGGCGCAAAAACTGACCGTCGCCGGGAACACGGAAGAGCACACACAGGAGAATGCCGAGTGAATAGTGAGCTGAACACACCACTCTCTGCCGAGACCACCCTGCCGACCCCAGCCCTGCAGGGCTTCCGCCTGATGCGCTTCGAAGTGCTCAACTGGGGCACCTTCGATCAGCAGATCTGGCATCTGGCCGTAGAAGGCGACAACAGCCTGCTGACCGGCAACATCGGCAGTGGCAAATCGACGCTGGTGGATGGTCTCACCACATTGCTGGTTCCCACCCGCAAGCTGGCCTTCAACAAGGCGGCAGGCGCCGAGGAGAAGGAGCGCTCGCTGGAATCCTACTTCCACGGCTTCTATACATCCCAGCAGGATGACTATGGCAAGGCGCGCCCGGTCGGCCTGCGCGGCAAGGATCACTACAGCGTACTGCTAGCCCAGTTCCACTCCTCAGCCCTGAAACAGAGCGTAACCCTGGCCCAAGTGTGCTGGCTGCCACCCGCCGAAAAGCGGGTCAAACGACTGTTTCTGGTGGCCGAACAGCCCCTGACCATCGCCAGCCACTTCACCGGCTTTGGCGACAAGATAGCCGGGCTCAAGAAACGGTTGAAACAGCAGGGGGAATGCGAGCAGTTCGACAGCTTCGGCCCTTACCAGCAAGCCTTCTGCAAGGCATTGGGACTGGGTAGCGATGGTAAGGCGCTGGATCTCTTCAACCAGACTATCTCCATGAAGTCCGTGGGCTCGGTCACCGACTTCGTGCGTCAGAACATGCTGACCCAGCCCGATGTCGAGGGGCTGATCCAGGAGCTGGAGCGCAACTATGACGATCTCAAGCGGCTGCACGATGCGGTGGTCGCCGCCCGCCAGAAGGTGGAACTGCTAGAGCCCGTCAGCCGACTGGGGGAAGAGGTGCTGCAGACCGAACAGGAGAAGCAGCATATCCATCAGAGTCGAGAGCTGACCGATGGCTTCATGGCGCAACATGCCATCACCCTGTATGAGAAACGACTGCAGCGCAGCCGCCAGAGCCTGGACAAGCTGCAACTGCAGCGCCAGAGCCTGGATCGTCGGCTCGGTGAACAGGAGCAACAGGTTGCCACCTTGCAGCAGCAGATCCTGGAAAATGGCGGTAGCCGCCTGCAGCAGTTGCAGGGGGAGATGCGTCGCCTGGGTCAGGAGCGCGACACGGCGCGTCAGCACTATCAGGGCTACCGCAGCCTGACCGAAGCCCTGGCCCTGCCGGATACCCTGACGCCCGAGCGCTTTGTCAGCAACCTGGCCGCCGCCAAGGAGAGGGCCGAAACACTGCAAGGCGAGTTGGCCCAACAGGAGCAGGAACGAGACACCCTCAAGCAGCAGGAGTGGCAACAGGAGACCCGCTTGCAACAACTGGGCGACGAACTCGCCGCACTGAAGAAACGACAGAGCAACATTCCCGGTCAGCAGTTGGCCATTCGTGAACGGCTCTGTGCCGAACTGGGGCTCGATGAGCGTCAGCTCCCCTATGCCGGTGAGCTGCTGCAGGTCAAGGGCCAGGAGCTGGCCTGGCAAGGCGCCATGGAACGAGTGCTGCACAATTTTGCCCTGAGCCTGCTGGTGCCGGAGCGACTCTACGCCACCATCAGCGAATGGGTAGAAAAGAGTCATCTGGGCAGTCGTCTGGTCTATTACCGGGTGCGCCAACCTGCCGATTATCTGCCGACCCCGGCGAGCCCGGACTCACTGCTGGGCAAGCTGGAGATCAAACCGGAGTGTGAACAATACGACTGGTTGCATAAGGAGCTGCAACGCTTTGACTATCTCTGCTGCGAGGATATGGCCAGCTTTCGCCGCAGCGACAAGGCACTGACGATCAATGGCCAGATCAAATCCGGTCCCTCACGCCATGAGAAGGATGATAGGCACGCCCTGCAGGACAAGAGTCGCTATGTGCTGGGCTGGAGCAACAAGGAGAAGATCCAGCTGCTGGCCCAGCAGTACAGCCAGTTGCAGCAGCAAATCCACCAACTCCGGCAGCAACTGCAACAGCAGGCGCAGCGCCGCACTGCACTCGATCAGTTGCGCCATCAGGCACTGAGACTGGCCGATTTCAATCTGGAGTTTGATCAGCTCAACTGGCCTCGTTTCAGCGAGCAGATCGAACGGCTGCAGCAAGAGGTGCAGGCGCTGGAGCAGAGCTCGGATCTGCTGCAGGCGCTGCAGCAACAATTGACCCTGGCCAAGCAAGCGTTCAAGGCGATCGGGAACGAGCGCGATAGCCTGCTGACCAGCCTGGGGCAACAGCAGAGCGAGATCGACGCCGACAGCCAGTCGCTGGCAGAAAAAGAGGCGTTGCTGGCTGCCGTGCCGCCCACAGAACGTGAACACTGTTTCCCGACCCTGGCGCAGTTTTATCAGGAGTATGGTGCGGGCTCTGGCTTGCGCCTCGACATGCTGACTAACCAGACCACCCTGCTGCGCGGTAAGCTCAACGACCGGGTGCAACATCTGGAGGAGAAGCGACGCAAGAAGGAGGGGCAAATGCTCGATGCCATGAGCACCTTCCACTACCGCTTTCCCAACGATGCCAGTGAGCTGGACAAGAGCCTGGCGGCACTGGGGGAGTATCAACAGATACTCCGGCAACTGCAGCAGGAGGATCTGCCGCGCCACGAGGCCCGCTTCAAGGAGATGCTCAACCGCGACACCATCCGCGCCATGGCCCTGTTCCGCAGCCAGCTCGACAAGCATGAAGAGGAGATTGAGGCCCGCATCCGGCTCATCAACCAGTCGCTGCATGCGCTGGACTATCAGGTGGGCACCTTTATCGAGATTGACAGCGTCTCCTCCCCGGATGTGGAGATCCGCGAGTTCAAGCAGCGCCTCAAGCAGTGTGTCGAGCACACGCTGGATGACAACCTCTACTCGGAGCAGAAGTTCGAACAGGTGAAGTCGCTGATCGAACAGATGCGCCAGGATGCAAAATGGACCCAGAAGGTGGTCGATGTGCGCTTCTGGCATCTGTTTAACGTCATCGAGCGCTACCGGGAGGATGGCAGCGAGAAGGAGTGCTACTCCGACTCCGGCGGCAAATCGGGCGGGCAGAAGGAGAAGCTGGCCTACTCCATTCTGGCCGCCGCCATCTTGCTACAATACCGGCTGGTCGGCAGCGAGACGCCACAGGCACGCGCCGAGCGCCGCTTCAACCTGGTGGTGATCGATGAAGCCTTCGCCCGTGGATCCAAGGACAGCACCCGCTTCGGGCTGGAGCTATTCAAGAAGCTGGGGCTGCAACTGCTGCTGGTCACTCCGCTGCAGAAGCTCGATGTCATCGAACACTATGTCCGCCATGTGCACTTTGTCGATCAGAAGCAGAATCGCTCCCTGTTGCTGAACATGACCATAGAGGAGTACCGGCAACGTCTGGCTCAACATCAGACCCTCGGCAGCTACAGCACGCTGGTTTCCGAGATGAGCGGTTCCGAGTTGCGAGCTTCTGAAGTGAAAGGATCCGAGGTGCCGGATCCAGAGGTGCAATGACCATGCTCGAACTCAAGGCACTCAGGCAGAAACTGCTGAAGAAGTGGCAAGGCTATGGACTGCAGCGGGCCTGGCTTGAGGGGGAATCACTGTTCCCTCTCATCGTCAAGCTACCACGCCCCACCGACAAGGCGCTGCTGCACGACTTTGCCGCCCTGCGCCAGCAGATCGCCCGCCTGCAGGAGGGACTGACCGACCTGCCCGGCATCCGGTTGCAGCAGCAGGAGATCCACTACCCGACCATGGGGCGTCAATGGCTGCCTGCCGCCGTCGAGTTTGCCGATATGTCCGCCCTGGCCCGCTTTGTCGGGCAGGCCCAGGCATGGCGTAGCTTTTGCGTTGAAAGCGAACGGTTGCTCGGCGCCTTCCCCGCGCTGCAGGCCTGGCTGCTGGACAATCCGGCCCAACTGGAAAAGCAGGCGGGTCACTGGCCTGAGCTCATCGCCGTCTGCCGACACCTCTGTGCTCATCCACGCCCCGATTGCTACCTGCGCCAGCTGGATATCCCCGGCGTCGATACCAAATTTATCGAGCAGCACAGGAGCATACTGAAGAGTCTGCTGGATCAGCTGCTACCGGAGCAGGCCATTGACCAGAGCGTGACCGGCCTCGGCGATCACGGCTTCGAGCGACGCTTTGGCCTGCGCTACGAGGAGCCGCAAATCCGCTTTCGTCTGCTGGACCCGCAACTGGTGGCCGAGTTTGCCGGGGCCAGCGACATCACCCTGACGGTGCGCGACTTCGCCAAGCTGGATCTGCTGGTGGATCGGCTCTTTATCACCGAGAACAAGATCAACGGTCTGACGTTTCCTGGGGTACGCAATGGGCTGGTGATCTTCGGCCTGGGTTATGGCGTGCAACTGCTCAAGGAGGTGCCCTGGCTGGGCGCTTGCCAGATCCACTACTGGGGCGATATTGACAGCCATGGCTTTGCCATGCTCTCGCAACTGCGCAGCTATTTCCCGCGCACCCGCTCTCTACTGATGGATGAAGCCACCCTGCTCGCCTGCCGCCCGCTGTGGGGAAGCGAACCTGCCGCCACGGCCCACGGCGCCGAACAGTTGCCCCACCTGGATGAGACAGAGCAACAACTCTATCAACGGCTCAAGGCCCACTGGCAACCCAACGTGCGACTAGAGCAGGAGCGCATCCCCTTTTCCCTGCTCAAGGCCGCGCTTGAGGGTTGAACAAGCTGACGGCCCATCAAGCCAAGTCATCGCCAGCGAATGGCCACCAGGCAGCGGATGGCACCGATGCAACAACTTGATACTCTTCCTCGGGCGACACACCAACGAGCAGAATAAAGCGCGGACGCAAGAGAGTTATCCGGTACCGCTGGTTCGGGTAAACTACCCCCCATCACCATGCACTCAAGGATTGTCCCGATGACCTCAGCCATTCCCCTCATCAACATCGAGCAGATAGTGGCGATGGCCGGTGAGACGACTTTTGCCAAAGGCATACTGCTGGCCAAGGCGGGGAGCGTCCACCAACTGACATGGCAGGAAAATAGTGCCTCGGCCCGGGTGACAGGCAGCCATGAGTATCAGGTCAGTCTCCATCTGGATGATGGCGCGATTGCCAGCAGTTGCAGCTGTCCGGCGGCGACTTACCAAACAATGTGCAAACACGCCGTCGCCACGGCCATCACCCTAATGACGCAGAGTGAACAGTCAACGGCAAAGAGCGAGCAGCAACGGCTGTACGACTTCTTTAGCCAACAGGAGAAGGAGGCGCTGATCACCCTACTGCTGGAAGAGATCGGGCGCGATGAACGGCGCAGGCAACACTGGCTGCAACGAGCCGAGCGCAGTGACCAGCCGGTCACTCAGGCCTCGTTGGCAAAGCAGATCGACGAGGCACTGCCCGAGGAGAGCCTGTGGGAGTGGCGGGAGGTAGCGGACTACTTTGACGAAGCCGAAGTCCAGTTCGAGGCCATCTGGGAGGCGCTGGAATCGCTACCGGTGGAAACCCAATGGGCACTGGTCGAACATGCCCTGTCGCGCCTCAACCTGGTGCTCCAGCAGATAGATGACTCGGGCGGTCACCGTTTCAGCATCGAGGGGGAACTGACCAGCCGCCTGCCAAAGCTGTTCCAGCAACTGCCGTGGAGCGAGCAACAGCAGGCCGATTGGTTGTTTGAGCATCTGCTGGAAAGGCCTTTGGATCTGTTCCCGTCCCTTTCCGATTTTGGCGATGCCTGCTACAACCCCAGTCTGCTGGTGCTGTGCGAACAGGCGCTGGCGCGCCAGCAGAGCCCGAGGGATGACTGGAAGAGCAGATGGCAGCACCAGCGTTATGCCGAGCCGCTGATCGCCGCCGCTAGGGCGCGAGGCGACTGGCGCTCGGAACTCGCCATCGACTCCCAGCTGGCCCAGACCGTGCGGGACTGGCTCGCATTGTGCCAGTTGTGCCTCGACCACCAGGAACCGCTGGATGGCGAGTACTGGCTGGCCAAGGCCCGCCAACAGGCAAACGATCCCAAGGAGCATCGCCACTGCGATCGCATGGAAATCCAGCTGCGCGAACAACTGAATGACAAGCCGCGCGCCTGGGCACTGGCCAACCGCCTGTTCGAGCAGCAGCCCAGTTTCGAGGAGTACCAGAATCTGAGCCAGCTGCAGCAGCGACTCGGTTGGATCGATGAGGGCTTGCTGCAACGGGTGGAGACAGCCCTGAAGGCGGCCCATCAGCCCACCGGGCGAGTATTGATCAATTATCAGCGCGATGCCCTGCTCTGGTTCTATCTGGATCAGGGACGGGAAGACGAGGCCTGCGACTGGGTCAAGGAGCACAAGGTCGGTGCCGAGGCGCTGCTGACCTTGGCGGATCGGGTGCTCCAACGCCGCCCTCTCGATGCCCTCAGCTACCACTTTCGGGTGGCGGCCACCACGGTGGAGCAGACCAACAACGGCGCCTACCAGCAGGCGGTGGCGCAACTGCAACGGCTGCAGAGGGCCCTGCCTGCCGATGATGCAGTAAGAGCCAGCTTCTTCGAGCGGCTGAACTCGCTCGCCCGAGAGCACAAACGCAAGCGCAATTTTATACAGCTAGTCGATAGCCACTTCCCATCGAGTTCGAGCTAATCCCCTAAAACAGGGCGCCGGTGCATGGTTCCTTGCGGGCCCCTATGGCAAGATGCCCCTTATACGCTCAAGCGCCGAGGTGGCGATTGCCACCTCTCAGGTCTGCGCCCTCCCGGCGATGGACTCCGATGATGTTTCAAGAAGTAATAGAGAATAGAGATCAATGGCTGCCGTCCCTGCAAAAAAAGCACCCGCCAAGAAAGCCAGTAAGGGCTTTGAAGAGACCCTCTGGGATACCGCCAACCAGCTGCGTGGCAGCGTGGAATCTTCGGAATACAAGCACATAGTGCTGAGCCTGGTGTTCCTGAAATTTATCAGCGACAAGTTCGAAGCCAAGCGCAAACAGCTCATCGCCGCAGGCCAGGAGGCCTTTGTCGAGATGGATGTCTTCTACCAGCAAGACAACGTCTTCTTCCTGCCTGAAGAGGCGCGCTGGTCCTATCTCTGCGCCCGCGCCAAGCAGGATGATATCGCCCTCCTCATCGACACCGCCCTCTCGACCATAGAAAAGCGCAACCCCGCGCTGGCCAATGCCTTGCCCGATAACTACTTCTCGCGGCAGGGGCTGGAGGTGAAAAAGCTCGCCTCCCTCATCGACAGCATAGAGAACATCGACACCCTGGCCAGCGAGTGCCACCTCACCGAAGAGGATCTGGTGGGCCGGGTCTACGAGTATTTTCTCGGCAAGTTTGCCGCCAGCGAAGGCAAGGGCGGCGGCGAGTTCTATACCCCCAAATGTGTGGTCACCCTGCTGGCCGAGATGCTGGAGCCCTATCAGGGCAAGATCTATGACCCCTGCTGCGGCTCGGGCGGCATGTTCGTGCAGTCGCTGAAGTTTGTGCAGAGCCATCAGGGCAAGAGCAAGGATATCGCCATCTACGGTCAGGAGCTGACCAGCACCACCTACAAGCTGGCGAAGATGAACCTGGCGGTGCGCGGTCTCTCCGGCAATCTGGGCGAGCGCCCGGCTAACACCTTCTTTGACGATCAGCACCCGGATCTCAAGGCCGACTTCATCATGGCCAACCCGCCGTTTAACTTAAAAGAATGGCGCAACGAGGCGGAGCTGACGCAAGACCCGCGCTTTGCCGGCTTCCGCACCCCGCCCACCGGCAATGCCAACTACGCCTGGATCCTGCATATGCTCTCCAAGCTCAGCGAGGATGGTATCGCCGGTTTTGTGCTGGCTAACGGCTCCATGAGCACCAATAGCAGCGGTGAAGGGGAGATCCGCCAGAAGCTGATCGAAGATGACCGCATCGAATGCATGATCGCCCTGCCCGGCCAGCTGTTCTACACCACCCAGATCCCGGTCTGCCTGTGGTTTATCAGCAAGAGCAAGGCCGCCAGCCTCAAGTATGGCTATCGGGATCGGCGCGGCGAGACGCTGTTTATCGATGCCCGCGCGCTCGGCACCATGATCAGCCGCACCCAGAAGGAGCTGACGACAGTCGATATCGCCCGCATCGCCGACACCTTCCACGCCTGGCGCAGCGAGGCGAGCGAACTCCAGCGCCGGGTCGCGGCCAAGGAGATAGCGATTGCGCAGTATCAAGACCAGGCGGGTTTCTGCAAGGTAGCAACGCTCGAAGAGATGAAGGCCAACGACTATGTGCTGACCCCGGGCCGCTATGTGGGCGCCGCCGATCTTGAAGATGATGGCATCGCCTTTGAGACCAAGATGCAGGAGCTGACCCAAACCCTCTATCGCCAGCTGAATAAAGCCGCTGAGCTTGATAAGGCAATCCGCAGCAATATGGAGGCGCTGGGGTATGGAGAATAATTGGCCAGTTTTGCAATTAGAGAAAATCGCTACAGTAATAGACTCAAGGCATAAAACGCCTCAGTACAGCGAGTTCGGGTATCCGATGGTTCGAGTTGTAGATATTAAAGGTGGTGAACTCTCGTTAGCAGATGCAAAAAATGTTACTTCAGATGTATATGCTGACTTCTCAAAGGGACGAGACCCAGAAATTGGGGATCTCATTATTTCCCGAGTAGGCAGTTATGGTAATGTTTCGTACGTATTTTCAAAACAAAAGTTTTGTCTAGGACAAAACACAGCCTTGATAATACCAAAAGATAATGACCGGTTTTTATATTATGCACTTATTTCCCCTCAACTGAGGAAACAAATAGACAATATGGCTGTTGGTGCGGTTCAAAAAACCATTAGCCTAAAAAGTATAAAGGGATTGGAGGTTCCTCAACCGCCAGCTCAAGAACGGTCTAGAATTGCAAATTCTCTATCATCGTTAGATGACAAAATCACCCTCAACCGCCAAATTAATAAAACTCTGGAGCAGATGGCGCAGGCGCTATTTAAATCCTGGTTTGTCGATTTCGATCCTGTGGTCGATAACGCCCTGGATGCGGGCTTCTTTGCGCAGAATTTAGATCTTCCCGATGAGCTGCTGCGCCGTGCCGAAGCCCGCCAGGCAGTGCGCAATCGCCCTGATTTCAAGCCGTTACCGGATGCCACGCGCCAGCTATTCCCCGCCGCCTTTGAGGAGTGCGCCGAGCCTTCCTTGGGCCTAGCCGGATGGGTGCCAAAGGGGTGGAGCGTAAAACGGCTTGATGAAATATTAGAGCTTGTGTATGGCAAAGCATTGAAAAAAACAGACCGAATAAGTGGGAATTACCCCGTTTATGGTTCAGGCGGTGTAGACGGCACACATATAAGCAGCTTGGTTGATGGCCCTGGCATTATCGTTGGGCGAAAGGGCGCTGTCGGCTCTATTTATTGGGAATCTAATAACTTTTTCCCTATCGATACTGTTTTTTATGTAAAACCAAAAGAAAGTTATTCATTGGAATATTGCCATGAATTATTAAAAACTCTTGGACTAGAAAAAATGAATACGGATGCTGCCGTGCCTGGACTCAACAGAAATAATGCCTATCGGCTACTGTGCGTCACACCCTGTAATATCATTTCAGATGCACTATCAAAAGTGTTTAGCAGTTACCGCCATCGCATAGAGCTACTTGATTACCATCGAGATTCAGCCAGCTTTAGCAATCGCTGTGGCATAGGTGCTGTTCGAATTCCTGCTCTGGCTAAATCCGT
>NZ_BAAGVN010000313.1:0-17375 GCF_054780855.1 Pseudaeromonas pectinilytica | reverse complement strand
GTTAACATGAACCGCCGTATGCGGAACCGCATGTACGGTGGTGTGAGAGGACGGAGGCCGCGAGGCCTCCTCCTACTCGATGTATCTGCTTTAGCGGGATTCACGACGAAAACCGCCGTTATATACAGGTTTAGCATCAGGGCTATGTGCTACCGCTTTGAATTGTTCGCTGCTTGTCGTGGGTTGCTCTGCCTTGGTATCGAAATAGCTATCGCCCTCTTTGGCTTGTGCGGCACCAACCAGCATTAGAGTTACCAGAGAAGTGGTCATCAGGGTACGAATGTTCATGGTTTTTCTCTCTTAAGACCCCTACCGGCTTCATGCCAATAGAGCTCCGAATTCATTGCTCACTGCGGTTCCTTATGAGCTGTTGAGAGAATTATCTTCCTGTTTAATATCGGGATAAATGCTATTGTTTGGTATTATAAATCCCGATTAACGGGATAATGAGGTGTTATGGACAGACTGCAGGCAATGCAGGTATTCAGCCGAGTGGTCGAAGCCGGTAGTTTTGTCCGCGCGGCGGAAAAATTGGGCTTATCGACAACTGCTGTATCCCGGCACATAAGCGATTTGGAGAACCATCTGGGCACGCGTCTATTGCAGCGTACGACACGAAAGCTGCATCTGACCGAAGCTGGCTCCCAGTTTCACCTTCGGGTGCAACAGATCCTGGAGGACATCCAGGATGCGGAGAGTCTGGTCGTTCAAGATAATCAGCAACCGACTGGAACGCTGCGCTTA
This sequence comes from Pseudaeromonas pectinilytica, assembly GCF_054780855.1. Lineage (NCBI taxonomy): Bacteria > Pseudomonadati > Pseudomonadota > Gammaproteobacteria > Aeromonadales > Aeromonadaceae > Pseudaeromonas > Pseudaeromonas pectinilytica. The sequence continues at coordinate 16,631 of NZ_BAAGVN010000313.1, read as the reverse complement.
AGTGCGTCGGTCCCGTTTGCCACGCGTCATCTCGCCCCCCTGATCCCCCGTTTCTGTACCCGCTATCCCGGTCTGAATGTGGAGGTGGTGGCGTCGGATCGAAAGTTGGATCTCATCGAGGATGGCCTGGACATGGTGTTGCGAATTACCCAGGAACTGGAGGGTAATATGGTGGCTCGTCGATTGGCGACCATTCATACCATCATTAGTGCATCACCGGACTATCTGGCGCGGGCCGGTATTCCGACAACTCCGGCTGAGTTAGTCAATCACTCTTGCCTGGTTTACACCGGTATTTCAGATCCCAACCAGTGGCGCTTCTATCGCAAGCAGCAAGAGGTACATTCCGTGGCTGTTCGCGGTGCCTTGTGTGCGGATAATGGCGATGTGTTATTGGCCGCGGCCCAGCAGGGGATGGGTATCACCCGGCAACCCAGTTTTATGGTAGGAGATGCTATCGCTAACGGGCGCTTGGTCCCTCTACTGACCGACTATCAGTTGCCGACCTTTACGTTATCTGCGCTCTTTCCCAGTCGCCGTTATCTGCCGGCAAAGGTTCGGCACATGGTGGATTTCTTACTGGCCGAGTGGGGTGGGGAGGTTGCACCCTGGGATACCTGGATGAAGGCGTTGCCAACGGATAAGGGTTGAGGGGTTGGTGCAGAAATAACAAGGCCCCGCATGCGGGGCCTTGTTGATCAACGGTACAGACCGTTCATCAATGCTCGAACATCGCAGAAATAGACTCTTCGTTGCTGATGCGACGAATGGCTTCTGCCAGCATAGGAGCCAGGGTCAACATCTTGACCTTGCCGATAGCCTTCATCTCGTCAGAGAGCGGAATGGAGTCGGTGATGATCACTTCGTCGATCACGGACTCGCTGATGTTCTTGGCGGCAATACCGGAGAACACGGCGTGGGTGGCATAAGCGAATACACGCTTGGCTCCACGTTCCTTCAGGGCCTCGGCTGCCTTGCACAGAGTACCGCCGGTATCGATCATGTCGTCGACGATGACGCAATCCCGATCCTTGACGTCACCGATTAGATGCATGACCTGAGAGACGTTGGCGCGCGGACGACGCTTGTCGATGATGGCGATATCGGTGTCGTCCAGCAGCTTGGCAATGGCACGAGCGCGTACGACGCCGCCGATGTCCGGGGAGACAACCACAGGATCTTCGAGCTTCTTGGCCAGCATGTCTTCGAGCAGCACAGGGCTACCGAACACGTTGTCGACTGGTACGTCGAAGAAGCCCTGGATCTGCTCGGCATGCAGGTCAACGGTCAGGACACGGTCAACCCCGACGCTCGACAGGAAGTCAGCAACTACTTTGGCGGTAATAGGCACGCGGGAGGAGCGTACGCGACGATCCTGACGGGCATAACCAAAGTAGGGGATGACGGCTGTGATACGACCGGCAGAAGCGCGGCGCAGAGCATCGACCATGACAATCAGTTCCATCAGGTTGTCATTGGTTGGTGCGCAGGTGGATTGGATGATGAAGATGTCACCACCCCGTACATTCTCGTTGATCTGTACGCTGATCTCACCATCGCTAAAACGACCGACAGCGGCATTGCCGAGTTTGATGAAGAGACGATCTGCAATCTTCTGGGCCAGTTCCGGTGTGGCGTTACCGGTAAACAGCTTCATGTCAGGCACGGTATAAACCTCTGGGTTGCGTCCTGTGGGGGGAGGCGGCTGTGGGGTCCAGTGAGTCCAACTGGAGGTTCAAACTTGCGTTTGATTCCCGGCACAAACCTGTTGCAAAACCGTCTGCAGCGGTGATAGGGTTACCCCTCTTCCGACAAACCCCTGCAGCCAATTCGGCATATTTGCCAAGAGCTTACGAGCCGACGCTTCATCTTCAAACTCCGCGAAGAGACAGGCGCCGGTGCCCGTCATTCTTGACGGCGAGTATTCTAACAACCAGCTCAATGCCTTGGCAACCTCGGGGTAGGCCTTTTTCACCAGCTCTTCGCAATCGTTTTTCCATGATCCAGCTCTCAGTTCAGCCCAAGTGCGTTTGGGCGTGTCACGTTTGAGCTCAGGGTCTTGAAAAATCAAGGCGGTAGAGACATGCACCTGCGGGTGAACCACCAGATACCACTTCGACGGGATCTCCACCGGCATCAACTGTTCACCCACCCCTTCAGCAAAAGCGGTGCGGCCACGGACAAATACTGGCACATCAGCGCCCAGTGTGCGTCCCATTTGTGCTAATTCGTCTTCTGATAGCCCGAGTTGCCACATCTGGTTCAGGGCTACCAGAGTCGTTGCCGCATCGGATGAACCTCCGCCCAGACCGCCACCCATCGGCAATTTTTTATCTAGATGGATGTGGGCACCGAGGGGGCGATCGCTGCAGGCTTTGAGGAGCTTCGCGGCCCGGTAGATCAGGTTCTGCTCCTGTGGAACGCCTGGAACCTCGGGAAACAGGGTGATCTGATCGCTGTCATCGACACGGATCTGCAGTTCATCCCCCTGATCGAGGATCACAAATAGGGTTTGCAGCTCATGGTAGCCATCCGGACGACGGCCATTGATATGTAAAAACAGGTTTAGTTTGGCCGGTGCCGGCCAGCAGATAGAGTTCATTGTTCGATTTGCCATTCGTGGATCACCAGCTTGATCCGGGTATCAGGCCCTTCCAGTGTCATACCGGTAGGGAGCAACCAGAGTCGGTTACGGGCGTAGTCCTGGTAGCTCAGTTGCCATTGTTGATTGTGCAAGTGGGTGATGCGGCCATCGTTGCCCAGGGTGAAGTCGGCCTGGCCGGGTAAGCCCTTGATCCAGGTCGGGAGTTGTGAGACCGGAATGTGCCAGCCGGTCAGGCGATAGACGAGCGCATCGCTATCCTGATCCCGATGGCGGGTGCCCTGATCATCGATGATCTCGACCTGACCCTGCCGCTGGTGTAATTCCAGCAAGGTGGTACCGATGAGGGTGGTCAGGATCAGATCATAGTCATCACCACGCTGTTGCCAATTCAGACGTGCAGAGCCCTTTTGTCCTGGCGTCAGGATCGCCAGTTTACCAGACAGGCGCCAATGAGTGAGTTGTTCCAGAGCTTCGCGCTGACCACGCCAAACGGCATCATTGTAGCGTTCCGGTCCGCTGAGGGTGGAGCAGCCACTCAACAACAGCACGAAAAACAGCCAGATTAGACGAAAAGAGGACATATTGACTCCAGGATTGCGAGGCGAACAGTATAGGCGCAGCCCCATTGCTTTCAAAGCCTTGCCCTTTTTGCGTAAAATAAGGACCCCTTAGCCAGAGTCCTTCCCTGCATGCCGCTTTTTGTACTCGGTCTCAACCACAAGACAGCCCCCCTTTCGTTACGAGAGCGGCTGGCCTTTGGGCCGGATAATCTGCCACAGGCGCTGGAGGGATTGCAGCATCTGGAGGGAGTGCGTGAATCGTGCATTTTGTCGACCTGTAACCGGACCGAAATCTATGTGGAAGTAGATGCGACGGCCCAGGCGACTCTGCCCCAGTGGTGGGCTCAGTTTTGTCGGGTGAATAGAAGTGAGCTGGACGCCTGTTTGTATCAGCACCAAGAAGGCGAGGCCGTTCGTCACCTGATGCGGGTTGCCTGTGGACTGGACTCCCTGGTCTTGGGAGAGCCGCAGATCCTGGGGCAACTCAAGCAGTCATTTGAACAGGCCCGGCAGAGTGGCGCCTTGAAATCCCTGTTAGGTCGCTTATTCCAGCGCAGCTTTTCTGTCGCCAAGCGGGTGCGTTCAGAGACCGAGATTGGTGCTAACGGCGTATCGGTTGCCTTTGTGGCTATTACCCTAGCCAAGCAAATCTTTGCCGATCTCAGCCAGACCCGGGTGCTACTGATTGGTGCCGGTGAAACGATCGAGTTGGCCGGGCGCCATCTACAAGCTCAACAGGTCAGCCATATGACGGTGGCCAACCGTACCCTGGCGCGCGCCCAGGCGTTGGCTAGCGAATGGCAAGCCGATGTGATCACACTGGACGAGATACCGACGGTATTACCCCAGGTGGATATGGTGGTGACCTCCACGGCCAGCCCTTTGCCACTACTGGGTAAGGGATTGATGGAGCGGGTGCTCAAACAGCGTCGTCATAAGCCGATGTTGTTGATCGATTTGGCGGTACCGCGTGATATCGAAGAGGAGGTCGGCACTCTGGCGGATGCCTATCTTTATACGGTCGATGATTTGCAGGGCATAGTGGCGGAGAACCAGTCCGCCCGGCAGCAGGCTGCGCGACAGGCGGAACTGCTGATCGGTGACGAGAAAGCCAGTTTTATGGCCTGGTATCAGGGCTTGCCATCCATAGAGCTGATCCGTACCTTCCGCCAGCAGGCACAGCAGCTCCAGCAGGATGAACTGCTACGCGCTCAGCAGTTACTGGCTCAAGGCCAGGATGCGCAGCAGGTAATGGCCGAGCTGGCTCATCGTCTGACCAATAAACTTATTCACTCGCCGACCGAGGCTCTGCGCCAGGCCGGTGAGAGCGGTGATCGGGAAACGCTGGCAATTCTTAGCCAGAGTCTCGGCCTCGACAACCCATGACTTTCGGTTTCGGGCACCCGTTGCCCTGGCCTCTTTAGCGGAAATAGTATGAAAGAATCGGTGATCAGAAAGCTTGAAGGCTTGCTGGAACGTTATGAAGAAGTGCAGGCCCTGATGGGGGAGCCGAGTGTAATCAGCGATCAGGAGCGCTTTCGCAACCTGAACAAGGAATACTCCCAGCTGGAGGATGTGGTCAGTGGTTTCCTGCGTTTCCAGCAGGTGAGTGCTGACTTACAGGCGGTTCTCGAGATGCTGGATGGGGATGATGCCGAGATGCGCGCCATGGCCCAGGAAGAGCTATCCGACGCGAAAGCGGCAGTGGAGCAAATCGAGCAGGAACTACAAATCCTGTTGCTGCCGAAAGATCCCAAGGATGACAACAACTGTTATTTGGAAATTCGCGCTGGAACCGGTGGTGATGAAGCGGCTATCTTTGCCGGTGATCTGTTCCGCCTCTATTCCCGTTTTGCCGAGCGCAAAGGGTGGCGTACCGAGATCGTCAATGCCAATGAGGGTGAGCATGGCGGTTTCAAGGAAGTCATCGTTAAAGTTGATGGCCAGGGTGTCTATGGCATCATGAAATTCGAGTCTGGTGGACATCGGGTGCAGCGAGTGCCGGAAACTGAATCCCAAGGCCGTATTCATACTTCGGCCTGTACCGTGATGGTACTACCCGAGGTTCCCGAGTCCCAGGCGCCGGAGATCAATCCGGCTGATCTGCGGGTCGACACCTTCCGCGCTTCCGGTGCCGGTGGTCAGCACATCAACAAAACGGATTCCGCGGTGCGTTTGACTCACTTACCCTCGGGTTTGGTGGTGGAGTGTCAGGATGAACGCTCCCAGCACAAGAACCGCGCCAAGGCGATGGCGGTGCTGACAGCCCGCCTGGTGCAGCTGGAAGAGGATAAGCGTCGCGCTGAAGAGGCGAATACCCGTCGCAGCCTGCTGAGTACGGGTGATCGTTCGGATCGGATCCGCACCTACAACTATCCCCAGGGGCGGGTCACCGATCACCGGATCAATCTGACCGTGTATCGCCTGAATGAGGTGATGGAAGGAGATCTGGATACCTTGGTGCAACCGATACTGCACGAATACCAGGCCGATCAGCTGGCCGCCTTGTCGGACAACTACTGATGCGGATCGCCGAGGCGCATCAGGCGCTGATCGAGCGGTTTGCGGCGAGCGACTCGCCAGCAGCCGACGCCGATTGCCTGCTCTGTGCCGTGCTGGGCTGTACCCGGACCTGGTTGCGCACCTGGCCTGAGCGCACGCTCACCGACGAGCAGCACCAGGGGTTGCTGAGGCTGGCTGAGCGGCGCGCTGCTGGAGAGCCCATCGCCCATCTGCTGGGCGAACGCGAATTCTGGTCGCTGCCGCTACAGGTCTCGGCGGCCACCCTGATCCCGCGACCCGATACCGAAGTGCTGGTGGAGCAGGCGCTGGCTCGTGTTCCCATGGATGCTTGCGGTGTGCGGGTGCTGGATCTGGGCACCGGTACCGGCGCCATTGCCCTGGCCTTGAAGTCCGAGCGCCCTGGTGTGGATGTGTGGGCGGTCGACCGTATCGCGGCTGCCTGCGAGCTGGCTCGAGACAATGCCACCCGGTTAGCACTCACTATCGAGGTGCGCTGTGGTAGCTGGTTTGAACCAGTCCAGGAGGAGCGTTTCACGCTGATTGCCTCCAACCCACCTTATATCGATGAGCAAGACCCCCATCTGGAGCAGGGCGATGTCCGCTTTGAACCTCGTTCAGCACTAGTTGCCGCGGGCGCAGGGCTTGCCGATTTGCAGCATATAGTGGCGCAGGCACCGGAGCACTTGTTGCCCGGTGGCTGGCTGTTACTAGAGCACGGATGGCAGCAGGGAGCCGCGGTCCGTGAGCTGTTCCTGCGACGGGGATTTCATGCCGTGGCTACCGTGCGGGATTATGGCGATCAGGAGCGGGTGACTCTGGGACAATGGGAGGGCGTCGCTTGAAAAATCTGACTCCGGAGACTGATTTTGAACAGCTGGATCTGGCGCTGCTGGCACTGATGGTGTCCGAAGATCTGCAAGATCAGCCGATCCTGCTCGCTGGGTTGCAGGCATTGGCTGAATTGCGACAGGCGGTGTTGCCACAGGTCGTTGCGACCTCAGAGGCTGAGCGGATCGAGCAGTTACGGTTGGCATTTTTTCAGGAACAGGGATTCCATGGTGATTGGGACCACTTCTTCCAACCCGAAAACTGCTTGTTAGAGCAGGTGCTATTCAAACGGACTGGTATCCCGGTGACGCTGGGCATCCTGCTGATCCATCTGGCGCAGGCACTGGCGATCCCGGTGGCCGGGATCTGTTTTCCGGGGCATTTCATGGTGCGTTTGGGGTCGGGTAAGCAGGCGCAAATTCTGGATCCTTGCAGTGGCGAATTTCTGGATCGCAACCAGCTGGAGCTGCGTTTACGCGGTAGCTTGGGGGATCTGGCGCGGTTGCAGGGCAAGCATCTGCAAGCTGCTGATCAGCGCGAGATCATGAGCAGATTACTCAATGTGGCCAAGGGCTCGACAGTGCAGGCGGATCAGCCGTTATTGGCATTACGCTGTAGCGAGCTGTTGCTGTGTCTCGATCCGGATGACCCCTATGAGATTCGCGACCGAGGTCTGTTGTATGAACAGCTGGAGTGTGATGCTCTGGCGGCAGATGACCTCTCATTTTTTATCGAGCAATGCCCCTCCGATCCGGTGGCGGAGTTGCTCAAAGAACAGCTGGCGCGCCTCAACACCCGGGCGCCGACCTTACATTAGCCATGAGTCGGGCAGTAGTCGGACCTTAGTTGGAGCAAGATGATGCAAAAAGTCGTGAATGTGAATGGGATCGAGATCGCCAACGACAAACCCTTTGTGCTGTTTGGCGGCATGAATGTGCTGGAGTCTCGTGATCTGGCTATGGCCATGTGTGAGACCTACGTCAAGGTGACTGAAAAACTGGGTATCCCATTGATCTTCAAAGCCAGCTGGGACAAAGCCAACCGTTCTTCGGTGCACTCCTATCGTGGGCCGGGTCTTGAGGAAGGTTTGAAGATTTTCCAGGAGTTGAAGCAGACCTTTGGTGTTTCCCTGATCACCGATGTGCATGAAACCTGGCAGGCAAAACCGGTTTCCGAAGTGGTGGATGTATTGCAATTGCCGGCGTTTCTGGCGCGGCAAACCGATCTGGTCGAAGCTCTGGCGCGCACTGGCAACGCCATCAATGTCAAAAAGCCCCAGTTCCTGAGTCCGGGTCAGGTCAAGAATATTGTCGAGAAGTTTGCAGAGTGCGGCAATGAACGGGTGATCCTGTGCGAACGGGGCGTCAACTTCGGCTACGACAACCTGGTGGTGGATATGCTGGGCTTTGGGGTCATGAAGCAGGCTAGCCAAGGTTCTCCGGTGATCTTTGATGTGACTCATGCCTTGCAGTGCCGGGATCCACTGGGTGCAGCATCTGGTGGCCGCCGCGAACAGGTCGTCGAACTGGCCCGTGCTGGTATGGCCGTGGGGCTGGGGGGCTTGTTTATCGAATCGCATCCCGATCCCGATGCTGCCCGTTGTGACGGCCCGAGTGCCTTGCCGTTGGCCAAGCTGGAACCATTCCTGCAGCAGATGAAGGCGATTGACGACCTGGTCAAGGGATTTGCCGAGCTGGATACCCGTTGCTGATGCACAGATGATTGTTAATCAGCGCTGAAAAGAAGCCCCGGCATGCCGGGGCTTTTTTGTTGCTCAAGTACTAGGTTTTTCGTACTGCATATTCCGGTATTGGGATTGTTATGTGGGAGGGAACTCCCTGGACATCCGCATGGGATGGAGGGAGGGGAATTAACGCTCGTAGCGGAAGAAATATTGACGGGTCGCCGGGGTTGAATAGCGATCATCATTTTCTTTGCTGCTGAGCAGGCCGGTTACATTCTTGAAGATATTTTTCATCTGGAACTCCTTGGTTAACGTTAAATGTGAGCTCGATAAATGTGTGATCCAGCTCACGAATAATCCTATGGATCTCTGAGACTGGGATCAAGTTAATTTTTTGTTAATCTCATTGTTTTTATTATGAATTCGTTTTCATGATGTCTGAAAACGCATTCAGTAGGCTCCAATCGATGCATGAAATATTGTGATCTACATCACGCGATGGGGCGGCTACAGGATTCGGAGCCGGTAAGCTTGGGCGTTACCGCGATCAAGGAAGGATGAGGTGCTACTGGCAGCGAGCATCTGAGTGTCGATGAGTGGATCCGAAGCCGTATTTTGCGCTATGGGTGGTATTGGAGCCGAACCGGTAACCAACACAATGGCTGGGATTGAAATGCGGCCTTGGTGTTATTTGGCACTGGTGTGATCTTGGTGCCAGGGCTGGCTAGGTGATGGATAAACTGTGGGTCAACGTTTGACCCTGATCGGGAAATATGGTGCGGAATTACCGGGTGTTGTCACCTCGTCGGGCGACCTTGTATCAGTTCTCTCTCATCCGCGTCATAGACTGGATGAGGCCGACTTACTATTAGCGAACATATCCGAAATAGTACTGACGGGTCGCCGGAGCCAAGCGTGGGGCATCGAACTTGCTGTGTAACCGATCGGTGACGTTCTTGATGATGTTTTTCATGGTCAAATCCTCATGTCGCAGATGGAGTAGGTGCTGTCGATTTCTTAACGCTCGTAGCGGAAGAAATATTGGCGAGTTGCCGGGGCCAGACGTGTAGTGTCGGACTTACCATTCAGCAGTTCAGAGACGTTCTTCAGAATATTTTTCATGGCGTTGCTCCTAGAGTGAGTGTTTGAGGTTTCACTGTTTTGTGACTGCCCTCACAAATCATGCTAGTGCGGCTTATTTCGGCAAGCAAGTTAAATTTATGTGAAACCCTTTGTTTTTATTATGAATTCGTTTTCAAAACTCTGAAAACGCATAGCAAATAGCCTCAAGTGAGGCACGACCGGGTGTGATCTGCATCACTAAAGCCACCTGAAATAGCGACCAAGGTGTTATTTGTTTCATCGGCAAGGTGTTCTATTTTTGCAAACACTACTAGACGACCGGTCTAATGGTGGGTAAAGTCTCGTCCATGGGGCAGGTAAGTTGAGCTTGTCTGTTGTGGGCCAGAGCCAACGGTCAGCTCGAGACCGGGGTCTGGACAATTCTGCATTCGATATAGAGGAAAAATTGATGAATATTCTGATGGTCTTGACCTCGCATGAGGATTTGGGAAACACCGGCTTGAAAACCGGCTTCTGGTTAGAAGAGTTTGCGGCGCCGTATTACGTCTTCAAAGACGCAGGGGTGACGGTTACTTTGGCCTCCCCGTTGGGTGGACAACCACCGCTGGATCCCAAGAGTGATGATCCTGCATTCCAGACTGAAGCGACCCATAGATTCAAACAGGATGCCCAAGGGCAAGCATTGCTGGCGAACACTCGGCGTCTGGCGGATGTGAATGCCGCCGACTATGCGGCTGTGTTTTATCCAGGTGGCCATGGCCCGCTGTGGGATCTGGCCGAAGACCCGCTGTCGATTGCCCTGATTGAACAGTTTTACGCGGCGCAAAAACCTGTGGCTGCCGTCTGTCATGCTCCAGGTGTGTTTCGTCATACCCGCCGCGCAGATGGTCAGCCACTGGTATCCGGCAAACGCGTCACCGGTTTTACCAACACCGAAGAAGCGGCGGTCGAGCTCACCGATGTAGTGCCATTTCTGGTCGAGGATATGTTGAAGGCTAATGGCGGTGAGTATTTCAAAGGCACGGATTGGCTACCGTTTGTGGTGGGCGACGGACTGTTGATCACCGGGCAAAACCCGGCCTCTTCCGAGGCAGTAGCCATCCATCTTCTGCAAGCGCTGGAAAGTCGCTAATCGCTTAGGTGGAGGGGGGCTTATCGTCGCAGCTGCCGATAAGCCAGCTTTATTCTTCGATGCGTGGCTGCATGAATAGTCTGGTGACCACCGCAGTTATCGCTCCGACCGCTCATATTTTTGAGCGCGACTGAACGCTGCAATTTTTCTCCTGTCCCCTCTGCACAACAGAGCTGTATCTTGCTGCTCTGTTGTGCATCAATTCGATATCTCACCCCGAACTGCCCGTCGTATTTTTTCAACGCTTGAAAATTGCCTGACGTCGTCTGATGCGGCTGACCCATTATGCGGGGCTGAGTGACTCCTGATTGAATAGGTTCACGTGGCGATCTGGTTTATTTTTGCGCGTTTCCCGATTTTTCTGGAGTGGGGCAAGGGGGCACCCTATAATCCCGCGCATTAGGAAAAGTTATGCGAAGAGTCCATGTCCCGTCGTCTCCCGCCGCTCAATGCGCTCAAGGCATTTGAAGCTGCAGCTCGTCATCTGAGTTTCACCCGTGCTGCCGAAGAGCTGTTTGTTACCCAAGCGGCCATCAGCCACCAGATCAAGGGGCTGGAAGATTTTCTCGGGATCAAACTGTTCCGGCGTCGCAATCGCACCCTGCTGCTGACCGAAGAAGGGCAGAGCTATTTTCTGGATATCAAAGATATTTTTGCCGCCATCGTCGATGCGACGGACAAGCTAGTTGCCCGCAGCGCCAAAGGCTCCCTGACCGTCACTCTGCAACCGAGCTTTGCTATCCAATGGTTGGTTCCGCGTCTGGTTCGCTTCAGTGAACGGCATCCGGAGATCGATGTCCGGATCAAGGCGGTGGATATGGATGAGGGATCACTCAGTGATGATGTGGACGTGGCGATTTATTACGGCCGAGGTCATTGGCCCGGTTTGCGTTGCTACAAGTTGCATACTGAATTTTTGATGCCAGTCTGCTCGCCGCTGCTGTTGGCCAGTGGCCGTCCACTACGACAGCCGGCGGATCTGGAGTGGCAAACCCTGCTCCACGATGGCTCTCGGCGGGATTGGCATAACTGGCTCAAGGAAGTCGGGGTCGAAATCCCCAACGTCAGTCAGGGGCCCATTTTCAGCCATTCCAGTATGGTGATCCAGGCGGCCGTCCATGGACAGGGCGTGGCTTTGGGTCACAGTGTGTTGTCGCAACCGGAAATTGAAGCGGGTCGTCTGGTGTGCCCATTCGTGCAGGTGCTGGAGAGTAAGAACGCCTTTTACCTGGTGTGTCAGGAGAACCAGGCTGAGCAGGGCAAGATTGCCGCATTCCGTGACTGGATGCTGGCGCTGGTCGAGCAGGAAGAGTTACAACGACGCAATCGTCTGCTGGCCCACGGCTGATCAGCCACCATTTATGACCTCAGGGTCACCATGATAAGTAGAACCAGGCGACTGGTACTGCGGAGGAAGAGATGAATAATTTATTGTTTTATTGCCGTCCCGGCTTTGAAAAAGAGATTGCGGCCGAGATCCAGGATAAAGCAGTGGCTCTGGAGTGCTTTGGTTTTTCGCGGGTCAAGGATAACTCCGGTTATGCGATCTTTGAATGTTACGAAGCGGCGGATGCCGATAAGCTGGCACGGCGCTTGCCATTCCGTGAGCTGGTTTTTGCCCGTCAAATGATGGTGATGACCCATGAACTGACCGGCATGGATCTGGCGGATCGTATTGCTCCCATCATCGCTGCCACGGCCGAGTACAGTGTGTGTGGTGAAGTGCGCGTCGAGACGCCGGATACCAATGATGCCAAGGAGTTGACCACCTTCTGTCGCAAGTTCAGTGTGCCTCTCCGTCAGGCGCTGCGTGCGGCTGGAAAGTTGACCAAGGAAGAGACTCATCGTCGCCCTGTGCTACATGTGCTATTTCTGGCCAATGACCATGCAGTGATCGGTTACTCCTACACCAACAATAACTCGCCCTTCCATATGGGGATCCCGCGACTGAAGTTTCCGTCCGATGCTCCGAGTCGCTCAACTCTGAAACTCGAGGAAGCATTCCATGTCTTCGTTCCGGAAGATGAGTGGGAGGTGCGTCTGACCTCCGGCCTGAATGCGGTCGATCTGGGGGCTAGCCCTGGTGGTTGGACCTACCAGCTGGTGCGTCGCGGCATGATGGTCAGTGCGGTAGACAACGGCCCTATGGCCGAGTCGTTGATGGATAGTGGTCAGGTCAAACACATCCGTGATGATGGCTTTCGTTACCGTCCATCCAAGAAGAATACCTACTGGCTGGTGTGTGACATGGTGGAAAAACCGGCGCGCGTCACCCACCTGATCGCATCCTGGTTCCGTGATGGCTTGTGCGAAGAGGCCATGTTCAACCTGAAGTTGCCGATGAAGCGTCGCTACAGCGAGGTGGAGCACAATCTGGAAGTCTTACGCGAGTGGTTGCGTGAGCTGGAAGGGGACTTTGTGGTCCAGGCCAAACAGCTGTACCACGATCGAGAAGAGGTCACTGTGCATGTCTACGACTTACGGCAGCTGGCTCGCCGCAAATCGGGTGCCTTTCAGTAATCCGGCTTCACCGTCCGTGATGTGAATACGACAACGCCGTCCTCTGGACGGCGTTGCTGTTTTCCGGCTGTCACCATGTCAGTGGTTTGCCATCGTAGCTGAGGAATTGGCCGCTGGTTCCCGCGGGTAGTCGATCCAACGTCTCCAGCAGGGTCACGGCGCACTCATCGGCTTCAACTACGGCACCTTCTCCTCCCATTTGGGTTTTTACCCAGCCTGGATGGATGGCCAGAACGTGGACGCCATCGCCAGCCAAATCGATAGCCATACTCTTGACCACGGCATTGAGCGCCGCCTTGCTGGAGCGATAGAGGTAACTGCCACCCTCCTGATTCAAGTCGATGGAGCCCATGATGCTGCTGATGCAGACTAGGGTGCGGCGTTCGCTATCCTTGAGGTTATCGAAAAAGTGTTCGGCCAGGCGTAACGGCGCCATGCTGTTGATGGCAAATACCTCGGCCCAGGCGTGATAGTCCACTTGACCGAAGCCTTGTAGTTGCGGCCCCAGAACCCCGGCATTGGCGATTAACAGATCAATCACCTGATCGCCGATGGCGTGCTTGAGTTCCAGATAATCTTCGCCGCGACTGACATCCAACTGATGGATGGACAGACTGGGGTAAATTTCGGACAGCTGATGCAGCGCCCGGGCATGGTAGGGGTCTCGACAGCATGCGATGACCTGATCATCACGCCGTAGACAGGCGTGCGTAAGGGCAAGACCTATGCCCCGGTTGGCGCCGGTGATCAGTACGGTCTGGCTCATATAGCCTCCTTGGTCGAGATGGTGCGAGCCGGCCGACTAGCGGGGTGAAGCGTCAGCGGGCGGCGAGTAACGAATAGCCTTCAAGTTAAAGCCTAGTGGAATATCCAGCCGCAGGCGTACCAAAGTTTGCGCAAGTTGCGCTGCGGCGGCCTGTTCCTGCACCCGCTTGACCAAACGATGCTCTTCCCCTTGTTGTGCCAGTATCTGTTCCAGAGAACCGAACTCTTGTAGCAGAGCGGTTGCACTTTTGGCACCAATGCCGGCAACGCCCTTGATGTGACTGCCGCTCACTCCGGATAAGGCCCAATAGTCGACCAGTTGCTCCGCTTTGATACCGTACTGGCTGAGTACAAATTCCTGATCCAACCAGCGACGGTTGAAGTAATCGCGGATCTGCAGTCCGCTGGGCAGCAGTTGGCAGAATCCCTTGTCGGTGGAAATCAGTGTCACCTGCTGGTGCCGTTGGGTGAGCTGATGGCTCAGGGTAGCAATCAGATCGTCTGCCTCATCCCCGGCGGTCAACAGGGAGTCGACTCCGCACTGCCACAAGGTGGCCTGCAACTGCTCCATGCCCTGTTGTAGCTCCTCAGGCATCGGGGTTCGGCCCAGTTTGTAGTCTGGATAGATGCTATGTCGCCAACTGGGTTGCTCGCCATCGAAGACGGCAATCACATGGCTTGGGCGAACTTCATTTAGAATACCGTGTACTGTGTTCAGCAAGCGTTGCTGGGTGGCCAGCAGTAGGGCAGTTGCATCCAGGGGCTGTTTGCCCAGAGCCGCGTGCAGACGGCGGATCAGGTTCAGGGCATCAAAAATCAGCAGATGGGCCATGGCGTGATTCATCAAAGTAAACGGGCTCCCGTAGGAGCCCGACGATTAACGGACTATCTCGTAACAGGGAATATATTCGCTGCCGGGTAGTTTCATGCGTCCTTGATGGACGAAGCTCTTGAGCAGCTTGTCCATCAACTTCATCAACTCCTTGTCACCGTGCAGCTGGAAGGGGCCATGGCGCTCGATAGCGCGGATCCCCGATTCCTTGACATTGCCGGCGACAATCCCGGAAAACGCCCGCCGCAAGTTGGCGGCGAGTTGTGCAGGTGGTTGATCCCAATGCAGATCCAGGCTGGCCATGGTGTCATGGTCGGGTTCGAACGGCAGTTGAAACTCCGGTTCAATCTTCAATGACCAGTTGAAGGAGTAGGCATCTCCGGTGGCCTTGCGGTGTTCCCGGACCTTCGGCATGGCCTGTTTCATCGCCTGAGCCACCGCCACCGGATCATCGATGATGATCTGATAGTGACGAGTGGCCGCTTCCCCCAGGGTTTGACGAATAAAACTGTCGAGAGTGTCGAAGTAGGCGGCACTTTCTTTCGGTCCGGTGAGGATCAGCGGCATTGGATGGTGCGCGTTAGCGGGGTTCATCTTGATGCCGAGAATATAGAGCAACTCCTCGGCCGTGCCGACCCCGCCGGGGAAGATGATGATGCCATGCCCCAGACGCACGAATGCTTCCAGACGCTTTTCAATATCCGGCAGTATGACCAGCTCGGTCACGATCGGATTCGGCGGCTCGGCGGCAATAATCGAGGGTTCGGTAAGACCGAGAAAACGCGGATTGGTATGGCGCTGCTTGGCGTGACCAACCGCGGCTCCTTTCATCGGCCCTTCCATGGCGCCGGGGCCACAACCGGTACAGATGTTCAGCTCCCGCAACCCCATCTGATGCCCGACTTCACGGGTATAGCGATATTCGATCGGGTTGATGGAATGGCCGCCCCAGCAGACCACCAGATTGGGCTCATCGCCGGAGCGCACGACCCGGGCATTGCGCAAAATCGAGAAAATCCAGTTGGTGATATGCACCGAGCGGGTGAGATTGAGCGTGCAATCGGCGTCCATCCGGTTGCTGACATACAGAATGTCACGCAGCACCGAGAACAGATGCTCCTGAATACCCCGGATCAGCTCGCCATCGACAAAGGCCGCTTCCGGGGCATTGAACAGCTCTAGCTTGACACCGCGCTCCCGGCGAATGACGTTGATATCAAAGGCTTTATGCTTCTCCAGTATCTCTTTGGAGCTATCGGTATGACTGCCGCAGTTGAGGACTGCCAAGGAGCAGTTACGGAACAACTGATAGGTTTCACCTGCGGCTGCAAGTTTAAGCCGATCGACTTCGAGTTGGGTCAGCAGCTCGAGGCTGCCGGCCGGATTGACATAGGTAATCATGAGACCCCCTGATACCGCTTCTTGTTGTGTTTATGTTTCCAGGGCGGTGGCTTATCCACCTGTCACTGCGTTGTGTCATCTTGATCGGGCATGATGAGCGCCCTCCAGATTGGAGTCCGCTCTCGAGGGCACATCATGGTTCAGTCGGCATAAATAATCCGGTCACGACCGCCGTTTTTGGCTTCATAAAGAGCCTTATCCGCGCGCTCGAAGGCTTCAATCGGGGAATCGCCACTGCGGAACAGCGTGGTGCCGATGGAAATCGTGATTTCAACCTTGTCATCTTTGAAGCGAAACGGGATGCCCTTGACCACATTTCGTAGTTTATCCAATGGCATCTGTATGTTGGATGCATCGATACCGGGCAATAGCACCACAAATTCCTCACCACCATAACGGGCGATAAAATCGGTCTCCCGCAGAGTCCGACTCATGGCCCGGGCGATGACCTTCAGCGCTTTATCACCCGCCAGGTGCCCGAAGCGATCATTGATGGATTTAAAGTGGTCGATATCGATGATGGCCAGGCATAACGGAGCCTGATAGCGTAGCCAGCGCTTGTATTCCAGATCGAAGCGTTCATCAAAGGCGGCACGGTTAAAGACCTGGGTCAGACTATCCAGCAGCAGTTTGTGTTTCTGCTGGGCCATCCGCTTCTTGTACTCGGAGGTCTCTTCTTTCATCTGGTTGAGCCGGTT
>NZ_BAAGVN010000312.1:0-17077 GCF_054780855.1 Pseudaeromonas pectinilytica | reverse complement strand
CGGTTAGAATACCGGCCTGTCACGCCGGGGGTCGCGGGTTCGAGTCCCGTCCACTCCGCCACTAACAGCAAAGCCCAGACCAACGTCTGGGCTTTTTTTGTTTTTGAAATCTGCCAGCTATTTGATTTTGAACCCGGATCTATGGTGTTTCATCTCGCTTTTATTGTCTCGATTATGCCCGCTCGTTTGAGGGTGGTAGACTGCGAGTTCATTCTTATTACCGAGGCCTGGCTGCATGTTAACGCTTGAGCAGCAAGCGGTTCATCTACAACAAGTATCCCGCACATTTGCTCTGACTATCCCTGTGCTCCCTATGCCGTTGGCCGATTGGGTCGGTAATGCCTATCTGTTATGCCGGATCGTCGATACGATCGAGGATGACCCTGCGTTGTCTTGCTCCATCAAGCAACAACATATGGACTTGTTTCTGACGTCACTGCAGGGCTGCGGCAGCATTAGTGTTGAGGCTTGGAGCCGTCAACTGGCGAGATGCTTGAGTATTGATACTCCGCAGGGGGAGCAAGCGTTGATCGCTGATATTCCGTCGGTGCTGGCGCGCTTATTTTCCTTTCCTGCCGCTGTTCAGCAGATACTGGTACAAGGGGTTTCCATTATGAGCCGTGGCATGTCGGCTCAACAGCAGCAGTCCAGCATCTCGGATGGTAATGCGCTTGACCATTATTGCTACCATGTCGCAGGGGTTGTCGGCGAGTTACTCACGGAACTCTTCAGTGTCTATTCTCCTGACATCGAACAGCAAAAGACTGGTCTGCTTCCCTTGGCCGTTTCGTTCGGTGAGGGCTTACAATTAACCAACATTCTCAAAGATATTCAGGAGGATGCGGCTAGGGGGGTTTGCTGGTTGCCATCTCAGCCTCAGGCTGCTGCTGAATGCTCGGTTCACCATGATCGGCAACAGATTGCCGACTATATTGCGCTAGCACATGGTCATTTGCGGGATGCGGTAGCGTTTACGTTGAAACTACCCAAGCAAGAGCCCGGTATGCGCCAGTTTTGTTTGTGGGCCATTGGCATGGCCATCTTGACCTTGCAACGCGTGCACGACCATTCGCTTTCTAGCGAGGCAGCTCCCGTCAAAATTTCACGGCGTCAAGTAAAGGGAGTGATAGTGAGCTGTCGGGGGGCTGGATGGAGTAATGCCTTATTGCGCGCTTATTTCCGCTGGTTGGGGCGTGGATTACCCCTTACCCATCGGGATGTCGGTGAACTTTACCGGCGTGTTTCGGCCTGGAAGTGAGCTTATTCTTGGCTCGAGGGGTACCTAATGGTTAGCGAGCGGCTAAATTACCGGGTGAAGCGAGAGCTGATTGGTTTCCTGTATGCAAGTGGTTCATACGCTCTTCCTGCTCAAGCGATGGTGCTCTCGTTTATTGCCTGGCTGGTCCAGCCCTATGCGCCTGATGCATTGTGGTGGAGCTGGCTAGCAGGGAGCGTTGCGACATTGTCATGGCGTATGCTCCATCTATATTGGCGACGCTATCACCGTTCCGCATCTCGTTTGCGCTTGGAGTACGAATATTTTATCGGTTCCACTTGTAGCGCGATTATGTGGGCGATGGGGTTGTTGTTTTTCATGAGTTATCTGGCCGAAACCCAGAGAATGTTACTGGTCTTGCTCTCTTGTCTGTATATGGCGGCCTGTTCGGTACTGTTACTGAATAGTGTGCGATGTTTCTATGGGGCGATTGTCCCGGTGAGTGCCGCTTTGTGTCTGGAGTTGCTCGCCCGTGAGGGCGCTATCGACCATGTGATCATTCTGGTGGTGTTATTCAGCGTTTTGTTTTCTGAACTCACCCGTCGACAAATCCTGCGCTGGCAAACAGCGGGCCTTTATAACCGTTTCTTAAGTGCTGATATGGCCAAGCAGCTGCGCAAGAGGACGGAGTCATTGCGCGTTGCTTCCCAGCAAGATGGATTGACGGCCATTGCTAATCGGGGCAAGTTTGATGAGCAATTGGAGGCCCAATGGCGACGTTGCAGTCGAGCTGCGGCGCCATTGGCATTGATCCTGCTTGATGTGGATTATTTTAAACAGTTCAATGATCGCTATGGGCACCAGGCGGGTGATGATTGCTTAAAACAACTGGCACTGCTATTGCGCAACGTGTTGCGGCGGGATGATGATTTGGCGGCTCGCTATGGCGGGGAGGAGTTTGTGTTATTACTGCCATTTACCGACGTGACGGGGGCCAGTACGATTGCCGAGGCGGTCAGCCAACAATTGCGGCTGTTGGCTATTCCTCATCATCACTCGTTGGTCGCAGAGCGGGTGACCTGTAGCCAGGGTTGTGCTTGTCTCATCCCGCAGCCGGATATGGCGAGCAGTGAGTTAATTGAAATGGCAGATGTCGCCCTGTATCGCGCCAAGAAAAATGGCCGGAATCGTATTGAAATTGCAGATTAATCGGTAGGAGTAGTGAGCATGCAATGTCATCGTATTGAAGAGCTGCTGGAGTTATTACAAGCCGCATGGCTGGCGGACCGGGATCTGAGTCTGGTTCAATTCGTTAGCAAAATCGCCCAGGAAGCGGGATTGGCCGGTTCCTTGATGGATCTGAGTGACGACATGCTGATTTATCAGCTCAAGATGCGCGATAAGAGCCAACAGGAGATGATTCCGGGCTTGGCCAAGGATTGTGTCCCGGATTTTAAGGAAGCCTTGCTGCGAGCTCGTGGCATCACCAAATAGCCATAACTTGCTCATCTAAACTAGCTCTTGCGTTTCTCTGTTATCAGCGACGGAGAAACGCAATTTCACCTCTTGTTCTTTCCCCGAGCTCATTGGATTGAGTGAGTACTGCATTCTAGCGGTGTTCTCCGGACCATTTCCCCTTATGATGGCAACACATTCTGTGTTGGCGGATCCGCTGTATCTGCATCAGCGCTGCAAGATGTTTCGGCACCTGCCGGATTCTGAACAAGGAACTCCCTGATGAGCGCATTTCATTTTGCCAACCTGACTCCCGACCTGATCCTGGATGCTCTGGCGTCGGTAGGCCTCTATCTCGAATCCGGCTTGACGCCATTGAATAGCTATGAAAATCGGGTCTATCAGTTCTTATGTGAAGATCAGCGGCGTTATGTGGTCAAGTTTTATCGTCCCGAACGCTGGAGTGCGCAGCAGATCCTTGAAGAGCACGGTCTGACTCATTATCTGAGTGATAATGAGGTCAACGTGGCGCCGCCATTGGTGCTCGGTGGGTCCACTTTACATGCGCATGGTGGCTTTTTGTTTGCGGTCTGGCCCAGTGTCGGTGGCCGGCATCTGGAGCCGGATAACCTAGAACAGCTGGAAATGGTGGGCCATCAGCTCGGGTTGTGGCACAGCTTGAGCCCGGCGATGCCGTTGTCGGCGCGAGGAGTTTACAGCCATGAGCGTTTCGTGGCCGAGCCGCTGGCGCAGTTGTTGCTGCACTCCCCTTGGCCCCGGAAGCTGAACCCTGAGTTTACCGAGTTGCTGACAAAGCTGTCGGCGGCATTATTGCCGCCACTGACGTTGGTTTGCCCTCATATTCCGCTGCATGGGGATTGTCATATCGGCAATATTTTGTGGCGTGATGGTCCCATGTTGGTGGATCTGGATGATTGTTTGATGGGACCGGCGGTGCAGGATCTCTGGATGTTGCTATCCGGGGATGAGGCGGAGCAGCGGATGCAGCTGGATGCTCTGCTAAGTGGGTACGAAGAGTTTTGTGCATTCGATCTCGGCCAGTTGCGGCTCATTGAACCATTGCGTACGGCGCGTATGATTCATCATCTGGCATGGCTCAATCGCCGTTGGCCTGATCCGGCTTTTCCCAAGGCGTTTCCCTGGTTTGCAGAAGAGGAATTCTGGTTGAATCAACGTCAGCAGCTTGGGCAGCAGTTGGTGCGACTCAAAGCGCCACCCCTAGCATTGACGCCGTCCTATTGAGTGAATAGTCTGTGCTGCGGATAGAGGGTCATGCTGACCCTGAACAACATCAACGACAGGAAATTTCATGGAAAAGATCATTATGCTGTTGGCGGGTCTGATGATGACCTCTCTGGTTCAGGCTGCACCTCTGTTCAAGGAAGGGGTGCATTACGATGTGGTTAAGCAAACTGCCACCACCAAGCCGGAGGTACTGGAGTTTTTCTCCTACTTCTGTCCCCATTGCTATTCCTTTGAACCGATTGTGGCTGAAGTAAAGAAGGGTCTGCCGCAAGGTGTGGAATTCAAACGCAATCCAGTTGCCTTCCTCGGTCGCGAGATGGGTCCAGAATTACAACGAGCTTACGCCGTTGCTACTTTGCTGGACGTTGAAACCAAGTTCAGCCCGGTAGCCTTTAAACAGATCCAGGTCGACCGTAAGCCGCCGCAAAGCCGTGCCGATATCAAGGCGCTGTTTGAAAGTATTGGGGTTGCGGGTAACGAATATGAGGGGGCTGTGGATAGCTTTGCGGTTACCGGTCTGGTGTCGCAATATGATCGCAACACCACCGAAATGCAAATTCGTGGCGTGCCAGCCACTGTGGTCAATGGCCGTTACCTGCTCAAGACCGAGTCGGTGAAAAGCGCGGATGAATACAAGGCGCTGGTGCAGTTTCTGCTGAACAAAAAAGACTGAGTATTGATGTCCGAGAGAGGGAGCTGAGGCTCCCTTTTTCATTGGCGACAAACTCGCAGGTCGAGGATAGGGAGCATAGGATGAAACTGTTGGTGAGTGCCTGCTTGCTGGGTGAACGGGTTCGCTATGATGGTCAGGCGCAAACATTGGCGCTGGGTCAACTGGCGATCTGGCAGCAGCAGGGATTGATTCTCGGCTGTTGTCCCGAAGTCGCCGGTGGTCTGCCGGTTCCTCGTCCCGCAGCGGAGCGGCAGCCGGATGGTGCCATCCGCACCGTAGACGGAACGGATGTGACTACGGCCTTTATCCGAGGGGCGGAAGCGGCACTGGCATTGTGTGTTCAGCATGATGTGCGTTGTGCCTTGCTCAAAGAGCGCAGCCCATCATGCGGTAGCCAGCATATCTACAGTGGCCACTTTGATGGCACTCTGGTGGATGGAGAGGGGCTGACGACAGCACTGCTCCGCAAGCACGGGATCCGCGTTTTTTCAGAGCAGCAACTTCCTGAATTTATTGCTTATACACAGAGGCGATGCTGAAATTGTAACCGCCGTCTGGGGTTGCGGTGTCGGCCCTTGTAGTTGCTCGAGTCGCTGATCTTTTTCCTGCCAGATCTGATTTAACCACAGCTGAAAGTCGCGTTTGAAGGGCTTGTCATTCACATAGTCGCCGCGCAGCTCTGGCGTGATGGCAATTTCTTCGATGTGAATCTGAATACGCCTCATGCGGCCACACAGCAGGTCCCTGAATGGGTGTTCACGGTTATCTGGGTAATTCAGGGTTACATTGATGATCTTCTCGAATTGATCTCCCAGCCCAGCAAGGGCCAGAGAGAGCCCGGCCGCCTTAGGGGGCATCAGATACCGAAAGGGAGAGCGATTGGCGCCGGCTTTTGCGGCAGTAAAACGCGTACCTTCCACAAAGTTAATCACGGTTGTTGGTTCGTGGGCAAATTTGGCACAGGCGGCCTGGGTGCTTGCGACATCCTTGCCGCGAAGTTCGGGATGCTTGAGCAGATATTCGCGGCTGTAGCGTCGCATGAAGGGCATATCCAGACCCCAACAGGCCAGACCGACGAAAGGGACGTACAGCAGTTCATATTTGAGAAAGAATTTAGGGACCGGGAGCCGGGTGCGAAACAGGTCGCCGATGATGACAATATCGGTCCAGCTTAGATGGTTACTGATGATCAAATGCCATCCTTCAGCATTCAGCTGGCTATGATCCTCTATGTGCCAGTCGACTCGGTTTGCCAACCTCAGTATCAGGGCATTGCCCAGTAACCAGCTCTGCATGAAGCGATTTGCCTGACGCCCCATGTATCGACTGACGACCGGAATGGGGATCAGCAACTTGAGCAGCGAGAAGAACACGATCAAGACAGAATTAATTGCCGTGTTCAGTATGGTCAGGGTCAGGCTGATAACAGCCACTACAAATCCGGGAAGAAATGCCAGCATAGAGTATTGATCTTCAAGTCAAACGCCGGGGGCGAGCGCACTCCTTGGCCGATGGCACCTAGATGCAGCTATGCCGGAACCCGGACAACGAATGAATGTAATGATGTTTTCCAAACGAGACTGCTTGCTATCAGGAGCTGATATCCTGATGTCTTAATGCAGAACGCGGCGGCATATAGCATGCTTTTCTCTAGGATTTGTCTACTCCGACCACATATTTTATCAATGGTGCCCCCTCGACTCACGGAGCGCGTAAGCGTTTAAGCAGGCGATCCATGGCTCTATAGCCCAATGCTTCGGCCAGGTGATGACGCTGGATATCCGCCTCTTGCGCCATATCTGCCAGGGTTCTGGCAACTCGCAATATCTTGTGCCAAGCCCGCAGGGAAAGGCCGAGTTGGTGGATCACCTCTTCGAGAAACTGCGCATCCCGGCTGCTGAGTGCACAGTATTGTTCGATCTCCCGACTATCGAGCAGTGCATTGAGCTTACCGGCCCGCTGCAGTTGCAGGTGACGGGTATCAACCACCCGTTGCCGGATCGATTCGCTGCTCTCACCGCGCTCGCTGGGGTTACTCAGGGCGCCTTTGGGGAGCAGAGGGATCTCGACGGTCAAATCGAAGCGGTCGAGGAAGGGACCGGATAATTTACCCAGATAACGCAAAACCTGCTGGGGGCTGGAGCGTTGCTGTGCATCATCGACATGGCCGCAGGGACTGGGATTCATAGCCCCAATGAGTTGAAATCGTGCGGGAAAGTCAACCTGCCGTGCGGCCCGGCAGATGCTGATGGCGCCGGTTTCCAGCGGCTCGCGTAATGAGTCCAATACCCGACGATCAAATTCCGGCAGTTCATCCAAAAACAGCACCCCGTTATGGGCGAGGGATATTTCACCGGGCCTAGGTTGGCTGCCTCTGTCATTTTTCGAAATAAGTGAGACAGGTCAAACCGTAGATCAATGAGTTACGGCTATTTTTATCGAAATAGATGAGACGCTTTTTTGCAAATAGCTGAGACGAGGTCTAGTTTGAGTGGAAATAGCTGCGACAAGGTTTTGGTGCAACAAGTCCGCAAGATTGGCCCGACACGCCGAAGCGTCTCTGGCAGCTACCCATTCCGAGGCGGACAAGCCATCCAGTACGAGTCAACGCTGGAGCGCGACTTTCTCATCCGCCACGAATTCTTCCTCAATGTTCTCGAAATCATTCCTCAGCCCGTCGAAATCCCCTTCGTTGCCGATAATGGCCGCTCCTACACCTACACACCCGATTTCTTGATGTCACTGCGTGGGCCTCATGGCTCGACTATCCAGCGGGTACTGGTGGAGGTGAAACCCCAGGCTCTCTGGAAAGAGAATTGGCGGCGCTGGTCGGCCAAGTGGAAAGCCGCAAGGCGGTTTGCCCAACAGCAGGGCTGGTCGTTCGGGATATTTGACGAGTCCCGGATACGGGACCAGGTGCTGGACAACATTCGCTTCCTGGAGCGCTATAAGCGGCTCTCGGAGAGACCCAAGCAATCGGATACCCTCATGCATGCCTTGCGGTCTTGCGGACCGTCTACGCTGCCTGCGTTGTTTTCCTGTTGCTCGGTGGCCGAGGATGATCAGAGAGCATGGACAGTGATGGCTTGGCACCTGCTGGCCATGCGGCTGATTGACTGTGATATCTCCAAGTCCCTCGATAGAACAACCATTTTCTGGGTGACCAGCCATGAGTGATAACAAGGCCAATGAGAGTGTTGTTCCCCAGCGCAAACGCCTAAATCTCGATGTCGGGCAATTTGTTGAACATGAGGGCGTGGTTTACCGGATCCTTCACCACATCGACTTTGAAAGCCTCTTGGGTAAGAACGTGGAGTCTGGACGTTGTAAGCCGCTGCGGATCAACGAACTTTCATCGGTCTCGGCATCAGTCGTTGCCCGTCTTGACCATCCGGTCGATCTGGATGGTATCGAGGATAAAGATTGGAAGGTTGCGACAGAGCGATATGAAGCAATTAAGCCACTGCTGTCCTTGGGACAGTCTGTTGGCCGAGGGGAAGTCACGCAACGGGCGGAAGAATTAGGCATTAGTCCTGCAACGCTGTATCGCTGGTTATCCCGTTACCGCGCTGTTGAAGCACTTTCCAGCCTGATCCCCATGAATCGTGGATGGCGTGCTGGTAATTCCAGGCTCTCCAAACAACAAGAAGCGCTCATCGATGAGGTCATCCAGTCTTTCTATCTCACGATACAACGCTCGCGTATCCAGAAAACCGTTATAGAGGTCTTTCGGTTATGCCAACTCCGCAATATCCCGCGTCCAGGCGCTTCGGCGATCAGGGCGAGAGTCCTGCAGGTCTCGGAGCGGGAGCAGTTGCGTAAGCGAGGGTTTCGGGAAAAGGCCAAAAACAAATTCACTGCAGCACCAGGGCGTTTCCCTGGTGCAGATTACCCTTTGGCCGTCATTCAAATTGACCATACGCCGGCCGACATCATCCTGGTTGATGACGTTCACCGTAAACCGATTGGCCGCCCCTGGATCACCTTGGCCATGGACGTTTATAGCCGGATGATTACGGGGTATTACCTTTCGTTCGACCCTCCTTCTGAAACCTCAGTTGCGATGTGTGTGGCCCATTCCATCTTGCCCAAAGAGGATTGGATGACGTTGCACAAGGTTGAGGGCAGTTGGCCGGTCTGGGGCTTCCCTCATACGATCCATGTGGATAACGGAGCGGACTTCCGCTCTTTCAATTTCAGTCGGTCATGCCAGATGCATGGAATTCATCTGAGCTTCAGACCCGTCAAGCAACCCCGGTACGGCGGACATATCGAGCGGATCATCGGTACTGTGGTCAAGGAGCTGCATGATCTGCCCGGTACTACGTTCTCGAATATTCGGGAGCGCAAAGACTATGACTCCGAGAAGCAGGCCGTCATGACCAAAGGCGAGCTTGAGAAATGGATCGTCACGTTCATCTGCAACATTTATCACAAGCGCTACCACGCGGGCATTGGTATGAGCCCTATGACCAAATGGGAGATTGGGATAAACGGAAACCATGAGGTTGACGGGATCGGATATCCGCCCAGACCAGAAGATCGCATGACCATCCTGCTCGATTTCTTGCCATCGTTCAGCCGGACAGTGCAGATTTCAGGCGTCGCCATCGAAGGGCTAACTTATTTCGCAGACACGTTACGGTACTGGCTTAACGCAACCGATGCTGAAACCGGCCAGAAGAAGCAGCTCACCTTTCGGCGTGATCCGAGAGACATATCCTATGTGTGGTTCTTCGATCCGGAATTGAAGCAGTATTTTAAAGTGCCTCTCGCTGACCAGTCCCTACCGCCAATGAGCGTCTGGGAGTATCAGCAAATCAGGAAACGTCTACGGGATGATGGATACTCATCTCCGACCGAGACGCAGATCCTCAATACCATCACTCAGCTGCGCGAACTGGTCGAGGAGTCGAAGGTCTCGACCAAGAAAGCCCGCAGGCAATCACAGCGTCGCCGGGAGCACGAGAAGGGCATTACACCAGCGGCTCCTCTTCCAGCAGCCCCAGTATCTGAACCAGCCAAGCCAAATCTGTTGGCGATTGATTTCGATAACATCGAACCATTTAACGATGAGGACATTTCATGACGGAGTATGCCCATCTTCATCCGGACTTCCGGCACGTCATGGCGTTGTCCGATCAGGAGCGAATAGCCTTTATCCATCAACCAAGATGGATTGGGTATCCGGCAGCCAACCAGATCTTGGCAACCCTGAATGAACTCATCGAGCAACCCCAAAAGCCCAGAATGATAAATCTGCTTCTGGTTGGTGAGCCAAACAACGGTAAAACCACCATTGTGCGGCACTTCCATGAGCAGTATTACAAGATGTTTGAAGATGCAGATCCGGAAGGATTCAAACCGGTAATTTTGGCCGAGGCACCACCAACGGCTGATGAAAAAGGGCTGTATGTTTCCATCCTGGAGCGGTTCTTTACGCCCTATCGAATATCCGATCCAACGGTCAAATTGCGCTATCAGGTTATTCACCTGTGTCGTGCGTGTCGGGTCAAAATGCTGATCATCGATGAGTTCCACTCACTGCTGGCGGGCTCAGCTATCAAGCAACGTGAAATCATGAATGCCATCAAATTGATGTGTAATGAACTCATGATCCCGATTGTGGCGGTCGGAACGACGGAGGCTGTTCGTGTTCTGCATACCGATCCCCAACATGCCAGTCGCTTTGATGTTCAGCGATTGCCTTCCTGGGAGATGGATGCCAACTTCGCCAAGCTCGTGGCAAGCTTTGAACGAATACTGCCACTGAAACACCCTTCCATGTTGCGTAGCGCGGAGAGCATCCAGCTCCTGCATTCTATCTCGGGCGGTAACCTGGGGAACTTGCAGCGGTTACTCGCTACCTGTGCCGCTGCTGCCATTAAAGATGGCTCGGAAAAAGTGGATCAGTCGCAGATAGAAAAACATATGTGGCTTCGCCCGACGAGCGGGCAGCGAGAGACTATCCGGTGACATTCAAATGGCCGGTGCCTGTCTATCCACTCCCGGACGAGCTGCTGTCATCCTGGCTTGTCAGGGCGGCGTTAGCCCATGGATGCGAGCCCCTATCGATGACCTCGTCACTCTGGCCGGATTGGCGGGCATGGACGATGGACATAGATCGCCGTTTGGACGGCAATCGGTTAGCGAGTTTGTCCATGTCCTCTGGGCTCACTACTGATGAGATCGGTGGAATGACCCTGGTTCCTCACCTTGAAGGTGTCGTTTTCCCCAACGGCCAGGCACCTGCACTGTTGCCCTGGGTGATAGCGATGGGGAGTCGTAATCGCCAGCACAAAATGGGCGTGCAGTGTTGCCCATCGTGTTTACACGCATCTGAGCCTTACTTTCGATGGACGTGGCGACTGGCTTGGCATACCTGCTGTCCTTTGCATCAATCTGAGCTGATTGCCAACTGCCCAAGCTGCCATACCCCCATCCAGTTCCATCGCATCTGTGCTCAGGCACCTCACATCGGGATCTGCTTCTCCTGTGGGTTTGATTTGCGAAGTCTGGTGCCGCCGCAGGCCAGTTCCCATCAGCTTGCCTTTCAGGATATGGCGACTCGCATATTCGAGCGTCGCTCAGTTGATTGGGGATCCAACTCGATGTCCTCGGTTGGCTGGTTTGCCCTCACGAAGATGCTGTTGAGTTTGCTCCGGCGCTCTGTGGCCAGACATACCAACTCACACTCTCATATGATCGACTTTGTCCAATCAGCAGGGATTGATTTGGCATCGATCCAACAACCTCCAACCAGATTCACTATTGAGCTGCTGCCTGCCGATCAACGAGCGCCATTGTTCGCGGCTGTTGGTCATATGTTGTCTCTTGGTAGTGACGAGCTCATGGCTCTGCTCAAACGCTCAGGGGTGTCTCGCAATACCTTGATCGACAGAGATAGCTCATGTCCCGAGGATCTGATGGCGTGGCTGCACCAGCTACCGGAAACTCCGGCCAAGAGAAAGAATCTATGTCCCAGAGCACCTTCTCAGCGCCCCAAGTCGAAGGCGGTCGTGCGTTATGAATGGGCTCGCCTGCTACGCCGACAAGGGCTCTTGCCATGACAGGTGCTGACATTCGCGAGTGTTTTGGTTGTGGACGACAGATAGAGCGAGCTCATAAGGTCTATAAACAGGAGCACTATTGCGGAACGTGCTATGCGCGTGAGTTTAAACCAAAGCCATGTCCGCAATGTGGGGAGCTAGCCAGGTTACCGGCGCGACACTCAGATGCGATTTGTTCAAACTGCCAGAAGCGCCAGCCGTGTGTCCGGTGCGGTAAGGTGAATTACCGGATCGGACTATTGAGTGAGTACGGTCCGGTTTGTAATGCTTGTGCACGATATTTTTCTGAGCAGAAGCCTTGCAGCCGCTGCGGCGCGATGTCGCACCATCTGTCACGGGTAACGCGGCTTGGTTTTGATGAGCCGGTTTGTCCTCGCTGTGCTCGGGCCGACCACGGGTGTTGTCAGGCATGCGGTCGATCACGGCGATTACGGGTTGCCCTGGATGGTAAACGCTTATGTTCCAAGTGCCTGGAGCAAGGAACGATTGCCTGTCCAAAATGCGGGAAGCCTATGCCTGCCGGTCGCGGTGATTGTTGTGCCGAGTGTTATTGGAATCAGGTTTATGAGCAGCGACTCCGGTTCAATCTTGATGTGTTGAACTCGTCGATTCAGCCGCATTATCAGGCTTTTTCCGGTTGGCTTTTGGGGCGTAGCGGAGCGCATAAAGCCGCTCGATACCTGGATCGGTATCTGACATTTTTCCAGATGTTGGAGAGGACTGGGCTAATTGAAACAACCAGTTATCAACCATTGGTGAAGGAATTTGGTGCCGAGGTGCTGAGACGTTATCGGCTGGCAGCTCTCTGGCTGAAGGAAAGCCGAGGATGGGCTGATGATGAGGCGACGAGATTGAATGACTCAGAGCAGAGGAGCATCAACCGACTTCTTCAAGGGATATCAAACCAGCAGGCCTGTGATGTATTGGTGGGCTACTACGAGTATCTGCAGGCGAAACTCATGCGAAATGAAATGTCGCTGCGCTCGGTGAGATTGGCTCTGACACCGGCCAAGAAACTGCTTGTTCAAACCCTCACCTCCAAGCGCTCTATTCCTGAGCAGCAAGACGTAGCTGCATACCTGTCACTCGTTTCCGGACAGAAGGCAGCTCTGCATGGCTTCATCGCATATCTGAATCGCAGCCAGAACTCTCAACTGAGCATGGCTTTGATTCAGAAGACAAAGCACAAGAGCCAGGCTAAAGCCGCACTGGAAATGCGGCTTGCCCAGATGGTTCAGAAACCTGAGAGCGACAGGCGGTTTCAAGAGCGGTGGGCCATAACGGCCCTGGCCTATTTCCACGGGTTAACAGGCCCCGCTATCCGACAGCTGATTGCGAACGAGGGGCTTGAGGATGATGGCGATGGGCTGCTGTTTCGCCATCAAGGGCTGAACTACTGGATCCCCAAGTGTTCAATGCAGCTGTGAGGATGGCTGGGTCGGACTCGAACTCGCTGTCTAATTGTTGGTCAAGTTCTTCGCGTTCCAACTGTGCGCATTGATTAGCGCACAACTCAGTGATCAGTATGTCCGGTTCAACACCGCCTCTTTCGGTATGAAGAGCCTGATGAGCTGCCTGCAAAACAGTACGGAGGCTTTCAATGTACCGAAGCAAACTGCTATCCCGGATAGGCTGCAATTGCTGCTCTAGCTGCTTCTGAAGTTGCTCAAAGGGCCAATGCACATCAGGGGCGACATTCAGCAGTGAGCTAACGGCGATGGTTGCTTCGTGAAGCAACGTGAGCTCCTTGGTGACGAAGCGGAGGTATTGGTATGCCTCTTTGTAATGCTCCCGCTCATCCAGGGAGTCGATTTCGTTCCAAATGGGTTGGAGCAGTTCGGGTGATGCTAGCGTTCCTAAGCAGTTGAGCGTCATGGTGGTCTCCTTGCGTGTTCACTACCGACACAGGCTAGGAGAGTTGTGTGTTGCTGACATCTGTCAGTAATTCAGGCAGATGACGCTAGGCTGTTATCCGATAGTCACCGAAGTGGGCCTGAGCTCATCATCTGCACTGTCTGGTGCTTCATCCTTTTCCCAATGGCGGAGAAGTTGTTTCTTTATCAGCTCCAAATCCAGGAGCTCTTCGATAAGCTCGAACGCAATCAGTTCGGGAGTGTCGCAACCAATAGGCTCAAGAATGAGCACACCTTCTGCTCTATCGGCATAGTCAACTTGCACACATCCCATCATGCGGCGTCGTATCCCCCTGTTTTCATCTTGGATAAAACAAGCGGGATAGGGATTGTCGGGTCTGTTGTGAATGAGCGGAACGGGAAATGTATATTCAGATTGGCTTGGGGGTGTCATCAGCGTAAAGCGAAGAGCATGCTGCAACGAATCCAGGGCTGCCCTGACGTAATCGGGTAATTCCCGAGGGTTGAAGGTTGGCTGTTCTATTCCTGCCTCGATTTCTACTGGTGTGATCCCTTTCCCATTACCAGTAGACCCAACACTGAATGCGCTGGGTGGTGCTGTGGGGTAAGACTGGGCCTTGGATATCAAAAAACTAGGATTCTTAAAAATGGTTTTATGTTCTAGGTCTGGAAACTTGGAACTGTGGGAGGCGAACTGTACGAACTTGGTCTGTCTCTTTTCGTCCGGATCTGTATCCGTCAATAAGAGCGTCTTTGGGTTTTGTCTGTTGCGCGTTGGTGCTTGGGTTTGGCTACCTTGTGAAGGTGATGCAAGCCGATCGCTGTTGCTTGGCGCTACATATCGAACGGATTTGAATGGGAACTCATGGGAGCAGGATAAGATCTCATAAACAATAAAAGTACCATTTTGCGATTCATCATGTCTGATCCACTGCCCGGAGACATGTAGATCTGTTACCCCGTCAAAAGGAAACCAGCATTTGGGGTAGATTGGCAGACCAAGACTTGAACAGGAAAGAGCGCTCTTGCCAATCAATGAAGCGGTACGCCATGCGGCTGGAGAGTACAGCATTCGAGCGATATCAGCAGCTGACGCCCCCGAGATACCATCGGCAAGGCGTAGAAAAACAGATCCATCAGGACGTTTTATGTACTGTTTGGCCAGTGCTGTGCGGCTAAGTGTTGGTCTGAAAAGCATGGAGAGAAGCGAGCTCGAAGAGCCGAAGTAAAAGCGAATGAGCTCCATACAGGGAATAATGATTTGCAGCCTTGGACGGTCAGCAATGATGACGCAGTTTGAATGCGTGTGTTCGCTATGCCATGGATGTAAACGAATTGGCAGCCAGTAAGAGAGCGCTCGCATGAATCCGAATCTCTCAGGCCGTGGTTTACCACCGGCCTTATAAAACTGCGCGGTATCAGAGTTGATATTTAGTTGCCGGAATGTCTCTTTTGATGGAGCTGTGCTCTGCCCAGTCGCTTGACCGTTCTGCCATACATCGCCAACTTTCAAAAATGGCAGCAATCCAATGGGTAACCACACTTCCCGTTTATCTTCCCCTCCCATTGGTCGGGGACGTGGATATCGAGAAAACCGGACTGCAACAGAAGGTTGTGATTGCCTCCTGCTGAGGTCTGGATAGGCAACATCCCCAAACCAATCAATGCGCCACGTTCCTTCGAGGGCGGATAACTTTTCAATCGCGAACTTTGTTGTCATATCGGCGATTCCGATTATATGGATCGTCACTCTTCATCATCTAGCACAGCGTGAAACTACAGAGTGTGCTTTAGTTGGCAAACGCCGAAATCTCCTTCTAGCTATGACCGGACTGCGTGCGGATCTTGACGGAGAGGAGGATGGTGTTAGGTCGCCACCGGTTGTATGACGACAAGACTGTAGAACGTATGTTCCATTCGTTGGTCCGTTCGATGTATTGGTTTGCAATAGAACGCAGGTTCTATAGAATCATGTCTATTGCGAGGAGATGTGCATGAACCGGGACAAGGAATATCTCGCCAAACTACAGGACTACTACGCGAAGCATCGTATCCTGCCATCCTTCTCCAGGATGGGGATATTGGTGGGGATGAAATCGAAATCTGCCGTCTCCGCCATGGTGGGTAGGCTGATGGAGCTGGGTTATCTCGCCTACGCCCCAGACCGGCGGATTCAACCGGGAAAACACTTCTTTGAGCGGGATGTCGCTGACACCATTCAAGCGGGCGTTCCCCGCCCGGCCAACGACTTTGTGGTTGAGGCTTGTTCAATCGACGAATACCTGATTGACACCCCATCACGAACTGTGATGCTGACGGTCAAAGGCGAGTCGATGATCGAAGCCGGGTTGATGTCGGGAGATACAGTGATCGTCAAGAAAGGCGCTCCCGCCAAACTGGGAGATATCGTAGTTGCCATTGTCGACAACGAGTTCACTGTAAAGTACTTGGAACAAGACAAAGTAGGTTTTTATCTGCGGCCTGGTAACGGGGCGTTCCCACTGATCCGACCCCATGATCATCTGGAGATATTCGGTCTGGTGGTCGGTGCCTTCAGGAAGTATGTGTAACATTTTTATGGTTCGCGAACCGGTTAAACCCGTTTGGGTTGTTACAATTCGCGATGACAATGAATACCCAAACGGGATAGGAATCTGAATTATGACGAACCAGCAGCCAGTGGGCTCGCCGCCTGAGAAAAGCTCTCTAAATTCGGTAGACTTAGGTAGTCGCGGTCACCATTACGATAGCTTGCCTCGGTCTGCTTTAATACGGCTGTTACAAGCTCACGATGCGGCTAATGCGGAGGCTGGGCGTCATGGGATAGTGATGAACTACACGGGGCGCACCGCTCCGTGGCAGATCATTCGCCAAGTAAAGCCAAAACTGCACCGCATAGTAAAAAAATATTCTGTCGAAGACGAGAGCACACAGGCCCAAAATGAGATTTGGGACGGTGAAAATCTGTCCACAATGGTGACACTATATAAACATCGGGGACAAGTCGATCTAATCGTAACAGATCCGCCCTACAATACGGGAGAGGATTTCCGTTATAACGACAAGTGGGATAAAGATCCTAATGACCCCGATCTTGGTGAGCTGGTTCCGAAGGATGATGGCTCTCGTCATAGCAAATGGCTGAAATTTATGACGCCTCGCATCTGGATGATGCGAGAAATGTTAAAGCCAAACGGCGTAATTGCTATTTGTATCGATCATCGCGAACTATATCGCCTTGGTATGCTGATGGATGAGATTTTCAAAGAAGAAAACCGAATTGGCATTATAAATTGGCAGAAATCCTATGCCCCGAAATCCGACTCAAAACATATTTCTACAGCTACTGAATATGTGCTTATCTATGCTAAAGATGCGGATCGCTCTAAGACTCGCCTTGAAGAGCGAACAGAGGCAATGGATTCAATATATGGAAATCCGGGGCGCTGTTCCCTTTACGTGTTGTTGACTATTTTCACCCCACCCGATAACCAGGATTTTGCACTGTTGGGCTCTTGGTTGT
>NZ_BAAGVN010000311.1:0-15102 GCF_054780855.1 Pseudaeromonas pectinilytica | reverse complement strand
TGGCGATTAATCAGATCGCACAAACGACGCCGAGTTCCCTTCTTTCCCGGATAAGTGATCTACATTTCGGAACGGTTATTTAGCGATCGACGACAACAGGCTTGTCATTCCCATTTTATTGCCACTATTCCGCACCAGGAAATAGCCTATGCCACTGACCTGGGTACGGATCAGGTATTACTCTATCGCTTTACCGAAGGCCTGCTGACTATTCAACCCCACTTATCCCTAAGCTGTGCCGCAGGCTCGGGTCCGCGGTTAATGCCCAGCAGTGCCGATGGCCGCTTTGCTTATTTGCTGTACGAGCTCAGCAATCATCTCGAGGTGCTGGAATATAGCGCCGCGGGATATATTTGCCGACAAAGTATCTCTGTGCTGGCTGATAATTCCGGCCATGGCATCCCTAGTGCGGCAGCCGACAAACTCAGTGCGGCAGCCGGCGAACTCGGTGCGGTAGCCAACGAAATCAGCGCCGCCGCCTGCCAAATCAGCCCGGATGGGCGTTATTTGCTGGTCTCGGTGCGGGGTGAAAATAGTCTGGTGGTCTTTCACATCGATGCGAAAAGCGGGCGGCTCACCCTGGCCCGGCGGCTGACCTGTGGTCATACCCCCCGGGATCTGCGGCTACGGGGCAGTCATATTCTAGTCGCCGCCCAGGGGAGCAATCAGTTAGAGAGTCATCCACTACCACCGGACGCGTGGCCCGACGCTGCCAAGCCTCCTCATCGCCTGGCGCTGCAAGCCCCGGTCGGCATATATACAGTCCCATAAGGTACCGGCAAGGCCATACCCCCCAACACCCTGGTGCGCAGGTTTACTCTTTAAGACCGAGCCGTCTGACCAGCCGGTGCAGGTTGCCGCTGTCCATCTGCAGAGCCCGGGCGGTAGCCGCCCAATTACCCTTCTCGGCGGCCAGCGTCTGCTCGATCAGCCGGATCTGGAACGCATCGGTGGCGGCCCGCAATCCCAGACCGGCCGCCATGGGGGCAGGAGCCTCCTCGGCGCCGGGGCGAGTGACGGCGGCTGCGGGTGCGGATGTTGCCAGATTGAAGTGGTGACAGCCCAGCGTCGGCGTCAGGCTACCTTGCTCGGCACGGGCCAGCACAGCCGCCCGGTGAATGGCATGCTCCAGCTCGCGGACATTGCCCGGCCAGTCGTAGCGCCCCAGCAGCTGCAGTGCCTGGGGCTGGATGCCGAGGCGCTCCAGACCCAGGCTGACCCGGCAGCGTTCGCAAAAATAGCCCGCCAGCAGGGGGATATCCTCCGGCCGCTCGCGCAGCGCCGGGGCGTGGATCGGAAACACGCTCAGCCGGTGGTAGAGATCGGCGCGAAATTGTCCCTCCACCACCGCCTGTTTCAGATCCCGGTTGGTGGCCGCCAGGATGCGTACATTCACCTTGAGCGGGGTGTCATCGCCGATTCTCTGCAGATCACCGTACTGCAACACCCGCAGCAGCTTGGCTTGCAACGGCAGCGACAACTCGCCGATCTCGTCGAGAAACAGGGTGCCCTTGTCGGCCAGCTCGAACTTGCCCGCCCGGTTGTGAATGGCACCGGTGAAGGCGCCCTTCACATGGCCGAACAGCTCGCTCTCGGCCACCGACTCCGGCAGAGCCGCGCAGTTGAGATAGACCAGCGGCGCTGCCGCCCGTGGCGAGCCCTGGTGCACCGCCTTGGCGATCAGCTCCTTGCCCACCCCGGTCTCGCCCAGGATCAGCACGTTGAGTTCCGAGCTGGCGACTACGGCGATTTCGTGACGCAGCTGGGCCATGGCCGGTGAGTGGCCGATCATCTCCGGCTGCCCGGGCCCGGCCTGGGTCGAGGGGGCCAGTGGCTCGCTGCTCTGGCGGGCGAGTCGCTCCAGCAGCAGGGCATTGCTGAGGGCGGCGGCCGCCAGCGCCCCCACCAGCCGCAACTCCTCATCGCTGATTCCGTCGAACTGGGTGGGGTTCATACCGTCTATGGTCAGGGCGCCAATCAGTGTCTGATCCGAAAACAGCGGCAGCCCGACGCAGGCATGGACCTTGAAGTCGCTGTGGTCCGGGATCAGGCCGTCATAGGGATCCGGCAAATGGCTATCGGCGGGGAAGCGCACCACATCCCCCGCCCGGGCGATCGCCTCCATGCGCGGATGATCCGCCAGCCGGAAGCGGCGGCCGAGCACATCCTGCATCAGACCATCGATGGCCAGTGGGATGAACTGCCCGCCCTCATAACGCAGCAGGGCCGAGGCGTCGGAGCACAACAGGCGGCGCACGCTCTGGATCAGACGGTGGAACCGGTCCTGATGGGAGATACCCAGTTGCAGGTCGAGGGCGATGCGCGCCAGGCTCTCGGTCGAAATCATGATGATTGTCCAAATGACAGTGCCTTTGTGATTTTGACTATAACCGTCGATTGTCATAACGACAATGATTGAATGGTGAATCCATTAAAAAACAATAAGTTATAAATTGGCACAACAACTGCACTAGTTGGTTCAGTCACCTATTCGCTATTGCATTCTGAGGAACCTATTCATGGCCATTCATGTCAAAAACAACATTCACTGGGTCGGGCAACGGGATTGGGAAGTCCGCGACTTTCATGGTACCGAGTACAAGACCCTGAAGGGCACCAGCTACAACAGCTATCTCATCCGCGAAGGCAAGAACGTGCTGATCGATACCGTGGATCACAAGTTCAGCCGCGAATTCGTGCAGAACCTGGCAGCCGAGATCGATCTGGCCAGCATCGATTATGTGGTGATCAACCACGCCGAAGAGGATCACGCCGGTGCCCTGACCGAGCTGATGGCCCGCATCCCGGGCACCCCCATCTACTGCACCCACAACGCCATCGACTCCATCACCGGCCACCATCACCATCCGGAGTGGAACTTCCACCCGGTCAAGACCGGCGACAGCCTGGATATCGGCAATGGCAAGCAGTTGGTGTTTATCGAGACGCCCATGCTGCACTGGCCCGACAGCATGATGACCTACATGACCGAGGATGCGGTGCTGTTCTCCAACGACACCTTCGGCCAACACTACTGCGACGAGCGACTGTTCAACGACGAGGTGGATCAAACCGAGTTAATGGAGCAGTGCCTGCGCTACTACGCCAATATCCTCACCCCGTTCAGCCCGCTGGTGACCGCCAAGATCAACGAGGTGTTGGGCTTTAACCTGCCGGTCAGTATGGTCGCCACCTCCCACGGCATCGTCTGGCGCGACAACCCGACCCAGATCATTCTCAAATACCTGGAGTGGGCCGAACAGTATCAGGAGGATCGCATCACCCTGTTCTACGACTCCATGTCCAACAACACCCGCATGATGGCCGATGCCATCGCCCAAGGGATCCACGAGGTGGACCCTGGCGTGGCGGTGAAGATTTTCAACGTCGCCCGTCATGACAAGAACGAGATCCTGACCCAGGTGTTCCGCTCCAAGGGGATACTGGTGGGCTCCTCGACCATGAATAACGTCATGATGCCCAAGGTGGCGGGTATGCTCGAGGAGATCACCGGCCTGAGGTTTCGCAACAAGCGCGCTGCGGCGTTCGGTAGCTACGGCTGGACCGGTGGCGCTGTGGACCGCATCCAGACCCGGCTGATGGATGCCGGCTTTGATATCAGCCTCTCCCTCAAGGCTAAGTGGCGTCCGGATGGCTCGGCGCTGGCCGAGTGCCGCGCCCATGGCCGTCAGCTCGCCCGACAGTGGGCCCTGCATCCGCTGGACGCGCCTAGTCCCGTATCTGCCCTATCCGCCCACGAGGCCACCGAGCTTACGCCGGCTGTGGCCGCCGCTACGCAGCCCTCCGTCGCAGCGACAGGCCCGGCGCTGGATGAGGATCAGAGCATGCTCTGCACCGTCTGCCAGTGGATCTACGATCCGGCACTCGGCGAGCCGGATCAGCTGGTGGCCGCGGGCACGCCCTGGGCCCAGGTACCGGAGAGCTTCCTCTGCCCCGGCTGCGGCATCGGCAAGGAGGTATTCGAACCCTGCGCCGTGGAGGCCTGTGTATGAGCAATTTGGAACTCTCAGCTAGCGGTGTGAACCGGGAGATCCTGGTGATCGGCAGTGGCTTCGCCGCCCAGCAACTCATCAAGAGCCTGCGCAAGCTGGATGCCCATCAGCCCATTCGCCTCATCACCGCCGACAGCGGGGATGAGTACAACAAGCCGGACTTGAGCCATGTGGTGAGCCGGGGCTGCAGCGCCGCCGCCATGACGCGCCAAAGCGGCAGCGAATTTGCCGAGCAGCAACGCATCACACTAGTACCGCACTGCCCTGTGCTGGGCATAGATCCCGCCCGCCGCACCGTGCTGACCGCACAAGGTGAATTCGCCTATGGCCAGCTGGTGCTGGCGACCGGCGCCAGTGCACTGCGCCCACCCATTCCGGGCGCGGAACAACTGGTGACCCTCAACAGCCAGCAGGAGTACGCAGCCGTCGAAGAACGGCTGCAGCACGCCCAGCGCATTCTGGTGTTGGGAGCAGGCCTTATCGGCTGCGAGTTGGCGATGGACATGGCAAGTAGTGGACGTCAGGTGACCCTGGTGGATCTGGCCAGCAGCCCGCTCAGCGCTCTGCTACCGGCCATGTTAAGCCACCCCCTGCACCAGGCGCTGCAAGCTCAGGGCGTGAAGCTGCAACTGGGCTTGGGGATCCGTGACATAGCCGCCCTCGACCCGCAGCAACCAGGCACGGGCTGCCGGGTGACCCTGAGTGACGGCCAAGTGAGCGAGCAGGATCTGGTGATTTCCGCCATCGGCCTCAAGCCCAATACCCAGTTGGCTCAAGCGGCCGGGCTAAGCGTCGGGCGCGGTATCCAGGTGGATGCGGGGTTGCGCAGCTCGGATCCACACATCTATGCCTTGGGCGATTGCGCCGAGTGGCAGGGACAGTTGCTGCCCTTTTTGCAACCTATCCTGCTGGGCGCCAATGCCCTGGCCAAGACACTGCTCGGCGCGCCCACGGCTCTGACCCTGCCGCCCATGTTGGTGAAGGTGAAGACGCCCCTCTACCCGCTGCAACTGGCAGGCCGCACCCGGGGCGAGGATCTGACCTGGCAGTGTCACTGGAATCAACAGGGATTGGTGGCCGAGGCGCGGGGAGAAAACGGCGAGCTGTGCGGCTTTGTGGTCGGGGGCGATCAGATGAGTGCCGCCTTCCCGCTGCTGCGCCAACTGCCCCGTTAAGTTGTTAGGTTGACAACGGCCGGCTGAACCGGCCATTTGAGGAGAATAACCATGTCCATGCACCTGATCCCGGCCCACTGGGTCGTCCGCCGCTCTACCCCTTTCTTTACCCGCGATAACGTGCCACCAGCCCTGCTCAGCCATCACAATACGGCGGCCGGGGTCTTCGGCCAGCTCTGCGTGATGGAGGGGAGTGTCACTTACTATGGTTTTGCCAACGAACAAGCTGAAGAGCCGGAGCTGGCCCTGGTGATCCGCGCCGGAGAGTTTGCCACCAGCCCGCCCCAGTACTGGCACCGGGTCGAACTCTCCGCAGATGCCCGTTTCAACATCCACTTCTGGGCCGAACAGGCACAATCGGATCAGCCGCTGTTCCACAGCCGTCAGCCATCATAACCAAAGGTGCGAGGGCGGGCTCCTGGGATCCGGGATACCGAGTACAGGGGATGCTGAGGGCGGATGATCCAGCCTTCGGCTTCCCGCGCCGAGCGACGCGAACGCAATGCTCGCTTATTGCGGTGTTCTGATGCCGAGTTAGGTCGCCGAATAGTCTTCCAGATGGTATTGGATCAGCCGCTCTATGGTGCCGTTACGGCGCAGCTCGCGTAATTTGCGATTAATCTGGGGCAGATACTGGATATATTTCGATTTCTTCGAGATCCCGATATGCAGGTATTCGGTATTGACCGGGTGCTTGAGTGGAATAATCCGCCCGGCGTATCCCTCTTTTTTGATATGTAATAGTCCGCTATATAAGCCGGTGACAAAAGCATCAATACGGTTAGCCTCCAGCTTCTTGATATTCAGGATGCTGGTCGGTACCTCTTCGACGCTGGCATATTTTTTCCGCCAGGCATCGAACTCCTGGCCCTGGCTTTCGCCCAGCACCTCACCAAAGCGGATGCCCTTCAAATCATCCCGAGTCTCGAAAGGAAAGGCCCGGGTATGCCAGACAAACACCGCCGTCGGAACCGCACTCAGTGGCTCCTCGGAAAAATCCATATATTCCAGGCGGTCATCGGTAATATAACCGCCGCACACAATATCCACCTCACCGAGTTCGATCTTGCGCAAGATCCGCTTCCAGGGACCAACATAGCGGGAGTTCACGTTAATCCCCAAATCGTGGAAGATGATGTTCACCACATCGATACCGACGCCGACGATTTCATCCCCCTGCCGCCACATAAAAGGCGCATATTCCTCATGGCCGCTGACGATGACCCCTTCCGCCGCAAAGGGACGAGTCGAGGCGAACAGGAGACCCAAGGTCACAGCGCAACCCACCATCTTGATGCAACGAGAAAGCATGCTATTCCTTTGGGTTCCGTCCCGGTTATTGGTTGTGAATCAAGTGCGGTGGCGTTTGGGCGAATAGCATGGGTGGCAGGGATGCCACCATCGAGTCGACAGGGATGTCTTCACGACGTGTCTGCGATCGCCCGAATTCCACACGGATGCCAGCTTTTGTCGATGCCAAAATCATTGCGACAGAGCCTTCCTTTACCCTGCTGCGACATCCTGTGCTACACCGAACAGTCAGTCTGCGGCCACGGGCGCTCGGTCACTTTTCTCCATATTTCCAGATACCTGCAGTTCTGTCATGCACTCCGTGTGTTCTGAATGATGAATTGTCGGCGCCTGCACAGAGCGTCCTGTCACCATCGCGGTTCAGTTCGATTCCGGCAATAAAAAGGCCTCGCCATAAGGCGAGGCCCAGCTCTGGATGACCGTAATCAGAATACGGCCGCGACCAGAGCCGCCAGCGACATGGTAGGGCGGCCCAGTAATTCACTCAGCTGATGGCTGTCATCAAACAGTGCGCCCTGACTGGCGCCAACATCGGAATCGGCGAGCAGGGCGGCCAGGCCTTCGGGCAAACCGGCACCCAGCAGAATGCTCTGGAACTCAGCCTGTGGCAGATCCTGATACGCAATAGTCCGGCCGGCATGACGGGAGAGCTCCGCCGCCAGCTCCGCCAGGGTATAGGCACTATCACCGGCCAATTCGTACACCAGCCCCGCCTGTTGCTCCCGGGTCAGAACGATGGCTGCAGCCTCAGCATAATCGGCCCGCGCCGCCGAAGCGATGCGGCCTTCACCGGCACTGCCCAGCAGCACGCCATGCTCCAGAGCACTGGGGATGCTGGCCAGATAATTTTCGGTGTACCAGCCATTGCGCAGCAGCACGACCGGCAATCCGGAATCCCGCAGCAAGGCTTCGGTCTGTTGATGTTCTGTCGCCAGACCGAGCGGGGAGCGATCGGCATGCAGCAAGCTGGTATAAGCCAGCAGTTTCACCTTGGCCTGCTGGGCGGCGGCAATTACGGCGGCGTGTTGCGCCACGCGCTGACCCACTTCACTGCTGGAGATCAGCAGTACCTTGTCGGCCCCCGCAAAGGCACGGAGCAGAGAATCCGGTTGGTTGTAGTCGGCCTGGCGTACCTGGACGCCCAATTGGGCCAGATCCGCCAGACGCTCCGGGTTCCGCACAGCAGCAACAATTTGCCCGGCGGGCATACGCGCCAGCAGGGAGTCGATCACCAGACGGCCCAGTTGGCCAG
The DNA here is from genome assembly GCF_054780855.1 of Pseudaeromonas pectinilytica. NCBI lineage: Bacteria > Pseudomonadati > Pseudomonadota > Gammaproteobacteria > Aeromonadales > Aeromonadaceae > Pseudaeromonas > Pseudaeromonas pectinilytica. The sequence goes on along the minus strand of NZ_BAAGVN010000311.1, from coordinate 7,351 downwards.
AAGCACCTGTCACGACGATCATGATCATTTTCCTTGGGGTTATGAACGCAGAGACCCTACAATAATCGCCTAACAAACTTTTTGTAAGTACGCACAAAAAGGTAAGTATGAAATGAATGATCATCCCGATATCGTCTCTCCTCCCGCGCAGTCGCTGACCGAATTGATGCAGCGCGGCGTGCTGTTTTCGGAAAAATGCCCCTCCCGCGAGGTGCTCAAGCATGTCACCAGTCGCTGGGGTGTGCTGGTGTTGGTGGCCCTGCGCGGCGGTACCCACAGATTCAGCGACTTGCGGCGCCTGATTGGCGGCGTCAGTGAGAAGATGCTGGCTCAGACCCTGCAGTGGCTGGAAGCGGATGGCTTTGTGCTGCGCATCGCCTACCCGGTGGTGCCGCCCCATGTGGAATACAGTCTCACCCCGCTCGGCACCGAAGTGGCCGCCCAGGTTGCCGGGCTCGCCGACTGGATCGAGGTGAACCTGCCACGGATCCTCAACGCCCGCAGCGACAGCCCGCCGCCGTCCGACGCATAACTGCAATCGAGGTTGCCCGACCCCGAACACGGGTAACCGGATCCTGGTACTGGATCGCGGCCGCAAGAACCAGGATCCGCCTATGGTATGCTCCCGAGACTCAAACTTGGGACCTAACAAGACAGGAGCATAGATGGCAGAGCCGACTTATCTGGATAGCGGGATCCGCGAGATGCAGTTTGGGCAAGGTGTAAAAATCGTCCGGCCGGTGAATCTGTATGGCAGCTATATCGATGATGAAGCCTTCATCGGACCCTTTGTGGAAATCCAGCGTCACGTCTCTATCGGCAAACGCAGCCGGATCCAGTCCCACACCTTTATCTGTGAATATGTCACCATCGGCGAGGATTGTTTCATTGGTCATGGCGTGATGTTTGCCAATGACCTGTTCCGCACTGGCGCACCCAATCCGGATCCGGACGCCTGGGGACGCACCCGGATTGCCGATCGGGTCACCATTGGCTCTCACGCCACCATACTGCCGGTGAACATCTGCTCCGGAGCCGTGATTGGCGCCGGTGCGGTCGTTACCCGGGATATCGAGATCCCCGGCACCTATGCCGGTAATCCAGCCCGCTTGATCCGCGTATTCGAGTAACACATCCACCAGCAATCCGAGCAACGCTTGAAAATCTACGGCGCCAGACACACTTGGTCACCCTTTCGGCAGACTTCTGACACACCCGGCGACTAGGCTCAGGGTATCTGCAAGCCACCTCGAGATATCCTATGCGTTACCTGATTGGACTACTAACCCTCAGCCTGCTGTGTTGGGGGTTGAGTCTGCCTGCCGATGCCCTGAGCCAAGGCTTTTTCTTCTGGCGCGGCCAAGGCATCCAGCTCAGCGGCCTGCTGGCCATCGGACTGATGAGCGCGCTACTGCTGATGGCCAGTCGTCCTCGCTGGCTGGAACAGCGGCTGGGCGGGCTGGATAAGCTCTACCAGCTGCACAAGTGGAGTGGCATCAGCAGCGGTGTTCTGGTGCTGATGCACTGGGTTCTGAGCAAGTCGCCACGCTGGCTGATCCAGCTCGGTTGGCTGGAGCCAGGAGCCCCACGAGCCCATATGGCCGATGCCTGGCGAGGTCTGGCTCGGGAAGCCGGTGAACTGGCGTTTTATGGCCTGATCCTGCTGCTGATTGTCAGCCTGATCCGTGCCCTGCCCTATGGGCGCTTTCGTGTGATCCACAAAGCCGGTGCCGTGCTGACGCTGCTGGCCTGTTTCCATAGTCTCTATCTACTGACACCGGCGCTACGCTGGACATCGTTCGGTATTCTGACACAGCTACTCTGTCTGGTGGCTGCGGGGGCCGCGCTGTGGAGCCTGAGTGGCCGCATCGGGCGAGCACAACAAGTCATCGGGGAAGTGCTGACGATCCAGCCTCTGACACCCCAGGTGCTGCAGTTGGCGATCCGGCTTCCGGCCGCCTTTTGTCAACGCTATCGTGCCGGGCAGTTTGCCTTGCTAACCCTGCATCCGGACGAGGGCGCTCACCCCTTCACCCTGGTGCATCTTGACGTCCAAACCGGCATCGCCACCTTTGCCATCAAGGCGCTGGGCGACTACACCCGAACACTGGTCGACCGCTTGCATCCGGGTGACAGTGCCCGGGTCGAAGGACCATTTGGCGGTTTCACCCTGCCTGCGGTCAGCTCGCAGACTCACTACTGGATTGCGGGTGGCATCGGCATCACGCCCTTCGTCGCCTGGCTGGAAGATCTCGCCCGGCGTGGAGAACAAAGACCCGGTACCCGACTCATCTATTGTGTCGAGCGCCACAGCGATCTGCTCTACCAGCAGCGATTAACCCAGTTGACTGCCGCATGCGCCATTTCCCTGACCATTCTGGAACGAGATCGGGATGGTCTGCTGGATGCCAGTCAACTGTTTGCTAAGGATCCGGGACCCTGCTGGTTCTGTGGTCCGGAAGGAATGCGGGAGATGCTGCTGCAGTACCTGCCTCGACAACAACTGCATTACGAGCAGTTTGAGTTTCGCTAGCCCAGCGCGCTTAACCCATGCAATCACCTGGTTACCCGAGCATGACTGCTTAAGGACTCAAATTTGCGTTTTATGGCGCGAAGAGGTGGACTTGCCACCGGCTCTGCACGATACACTGAACAGGTAGGATCAATTGCAGAAGGGAGCTCGGCATGGAACAAGCCAGACAGCATGATCGACGGTGGCTTCTCGGGCTGGCGATGGCGTGCATGGCCCAGGGAGCACTCGCCGGAGATTCGCTATTGCAGCAGCAGGTCAATGCCGCCCTGTCGTTAATGACCTTTACCGTCACCCCCGATGTCACCGCCAGCAACCTGAGCATCAATGACAATAGTAGTGACGGCAGCAGTGGCACGAGTGAACTGCTGATGACCCAGTTAGGCGGCGGAGCCACCCTGGATGACGAGGTACCTATCTATCTGGAAGGTAACCTCGGCCTCAGTCGCTACGATCCACAGTTTGTTATCAGCAACGGTGAAGAGAGCAAAACCTTCCCTGCCAAGTGGAATACGGTCTCCGTCTCAGGCGGTGTGGGTTGGGATTTCGAGCTGAGTGAGCGCTGGGTCATTCGGCCAATTGCCAATCTGTCGCTGGGCACGGTCGCCAGTGATCTGCGGATTGCCGACTGGGTGCTGGACCATAAAGCCGCCAAGGAAACCGAGTTTCTGGAGCACGGTCGCCTCAATGCCTTTGGTCTAGGCGGCTCCTTGATGCTGGATTACGAGCTGTTTTCGCCGCAGCACGATATCGATGCCGAGATCCGCTACTCCTATATCCATCTGCAGAGCTTTGGCGATACCAGCGAGGTGGTGCAAGGTCAGGCCGATGCCGAGAATCTCAGTCTGTATCTACGCCGTCGGGCGCCGACTGGTCTGATGCTGTTATCCAAGCCCCTGCGCTATGTGCTGGAAGGGGCGCGCACCGAGTATTTCGGTGATCAGCGCGGCATGCTGGGATTTGATGCCCTCAACTCGCTCGGTGCCGGTTTCGAAGTCGACAGTAGCCAGTACGACATCATCATTTCTCGCACCCGTCTGGTGGGGCGCTATATGTTTGGCGAGAACACGGCCGGTTATTCCGTGGGTCTGGCGGTCAGCTTCTAACTGTTTTCCCCCAGCAACAACAAGGCCCCACAGCAACACGGGGCCTTTGGCAACCATCCCATCAACCGGCGATGGGCATTGCAGGGCAGCAAACCGACTCAACGTTCCAGGATCTGCACCACATCATCTTTTTTAATCATGGTTTCGCGTCCTTCCTCGTCGTCATAGATATACATGCCGGTTGTTTCATCCAGCTTCGGCTTGCTATCCGTTGTTAACATGCGGCCATCTTTGGTACCAATGACATACTGCGAACTACAGGCCACCAAGCCCATCACGCAGAACACAGTCACCGCGATCATCGTCAGAAATCGTTTCATGGTTTACTCCTTGGACAAACATGGATCATTTCAAGCCCCGAGCTGTCTTCTGATGTTGTCCGTAGCCATGTCACGACATTTCAGGAGACACAGGCAGAGCTTAGTTCAAAATTCGAGCAGCCCCATAATACGCCCCACTGTCGCTGAATATTCTCCGCAGCCATGATGAGCCACCCCAGCATCGTGCGCAGTTTTGCCTGCAGGAGATGAATCGGGAGCTCGAACGCCAGAAATATGGCCCCAAATAGCGATGGATAAGAAAGAGAGAAGGGACACATTTTAGTCCCGGCTCCGATGACATAACGGCAACGAACGATTAGCCTGTAACCAGGATGACCAACGAAGGGATGAACAGGATGAAACTCAACAAACTCGCGCTCTGGCTGCCACTGGCACTACTTCCCGTCTCGCTAGCTTGGGGTGAGGGCTCGGCGCCCGTCGATAACAGCCCGAAATGGCAGGTAACACCCTTCATTGGCTACAGCTCCAGCCTGGATTTTGATAGCAGTGACGAGACAACCAACCTCTCCGCTAAGGAAAATCAGAACTGGGGACTGTTTATCAGTAAAGAAACCCCGGATCCCGGAATGATGGAGCTGATCTACAGCCATGAGAGTACCGATTTATCCCCCGAGCAATCTGATCGCCTGAGCATTGATTATCTGCACTTCGCCGGTGCTCTGACGCTGGCCGACGGGGTTCGCCCCTACGTCGGTGCCGGCATCGGTTTTACCCGCCTCGCCGCCTATGACAGCACCACCCGACCGTCACTTGCTCTGGCCTTGGGCGTGCAACCCCGGCTGAGCGACAGCATAGCCCTGCGTGCCGAAGTGCGTGGCTATGGCACTTTTATCAACGATGACAGCGTCTTTATCTGCAATCCGACCCTGTGCAACCTCAAAGTCCAGGGCGAGATGCTGACCCAGATCCAGGCCAATATCGGCATCACGGCCCGCTTCTAGCCCCGCTATTTCCCGCACGGCAACAAACAAAAGGCCTCATCCTTGGATGAGGCCTTTTGGTCTAGCCGATAGCGCCTGGCTCTGGGCCCGCGAGTAAAACAATGGCCAGTGACCCGATTCATCTAATGTGTCGAGCTCCATAGCGACCTGCTGCACCACCAGCGGTTGACGCTACTGACCACAATCTACACCATTTCGCTGGCAATTTTGGAGCGTGATCGGCATGGCCTGTAGGATGCAAGTCAACTCTTCGAGGGTGAAAAAGGTCAGTGCTGGTTTTGTGGCCCAGCAGCGATACGCAACATGCCGCTACAGTATCTGCCCCATCAGAAAATGCATTACGAGCGCTTTAGGGATCAGAACGGAAACAGCAACGGTACCACGGCTACGGTTAGCACCAAGACTAGCAGGGTAAAGGGCACCCCGAGACGCACGAAATCGCTGAACTGGTAGCCACCAGGATGCAACACTAGGGTGTTGACCGGAGAGGAGACCGGCGTCATGAAGGCTGCCGAAGCAGCGATGGCCACAGTCACGACCAGAGGATAGGGAGAAACCGCCATCTGCTGTGCCAGCGCCACCGCAATCGGCGCCATCAGCAGGGCAGTTGCCGTATTAGAGATAAACAATCCAATGACAGCACAGACCACAAACAGCACCAGCAGCATGACGTGGGGGGCAAACCCCTCAAGACCGGAGGCCATGGCATCAACGAGCAGAGAAAGCCCCCCGCTCTTCTGCAAGGCAGTGGCAAACGGCATAACCCCGACGATCAACAGCAGGGTTGGCCACTGAATGCTGCTATAGGCACTCGGCATATCGATACAGCGGAACAGACCCAGCAACAGGCAGGTGATCAATGCGGCAATGACATGCGGCATCCAACCGGCGATCATCATCACCACCATCAAGCCGACGCAGAAAAGGGCATAGGGCGCCTGGCTATGGGCCGGCGCCATCTCATCGACCTCGGCAGGCAGATCGAACAGCAAAAAGTCTTGTTTGTAGTGCTGCAACTGACGGATCTGTTTCCAATCACCGATGACTAATAAGGTATCGGAGAGCTGCAAAAGTTCATCGGTCAAGCAGCCCGACATTGGTGCCCCCTGACGCCTAACCCCGACGATGTTCAAACCATAGTGGGTGCGAAACTCCACCTCGCGCACACTCTTGCCAATCAGCCGCGAATCGGGGATCAACGAAACCTCCGCCATGCCGATAGTGCGCGCATGCTGGGAAAAGTATTCCCCCCGCAACACCAGAGGTTGCAAACCTTCGATCTGACACAGATGGCGCACCGCCTCTGCTGGGGCCGCCATATCGATCAGCAACACATCGCCGGCCTTGAACTCGCTCAAGGTCGATACCCCGACGAACACTCGGTGAAAGTTATGGATACGCTCCACACCAATGACATTGGCGCCATAGCGAGCTCGAAGCTGCAATTCATTCAACGTCTTACCAATCAGCGGCGAATCAGGTTTGATTTGCAGACGGCGTGCGCGCCCCGCTAACTCATATTGACGGATTAGATCCTGGATCTTGCGTCGGCCTTGACGATCGTAGCGTTTATCCTGCTTCGCGCTGAGAAACCGAGGCGCCACCAATCGCATATAGACAATACTCACCCCCAGGATGAGTAACCCTATAGGGGTCACAGAAAAAAAATCGAGCCCGGGTAAGCCATGTCGTTCTAGTTCACTGCTAACAATCAAATTCGGCGGCGTAGCCACCAAGGTCATCATGCCACTGATGAGGCCGGCAAAACTCAACGGCATCATGATGCGACCAGGCGGAATATGCATACGATGCGCGATGCTCAGGGCGACCGGGATGAAGATGGCAACGACGCCTGTCGAACTCATCACAGATCCGAGTCCGGCAACCGCCAGCATCAGCAAGGTGGTCATCCGGGTTTCACTCTGATTGGCGGCTCGGAGCAACCAGTCGCCAACCGAATAGGCAACACCAGTCCGCACGAGCCCCTCACCGACAACAAACAGTGCGGCGATCAAAATGACGTTCGGATCACTAAAGCCCACAAGGGCCTCCGGTAAGGTCAACAAGCCGCTGAGTACAAAAAACACCACCAATAGCAAAGCAGTGACATCCATGCGCACTCGGCCGGTCGCAAACAGGACCACCGCAACGAGTAACAGACCGATCACTTGGAACAATTCCCAAGACATACTCCACCCTCCTTCAGGCTTTGAGGATTACCATGACCCAAGAAGGAACCCCCATCGGCGAGTCGAACATAGCCTGCTGACTGGCACCGGCGTTGTTGCTCAAATCAGGGAACTATCCCGCAGTTTGGTGATCTGATCTCTTAGGTTCACCACCGGGAGCTCCAGATGGGCAAGTCCAAGCACAAGATCAGCAACTGGAAACAGTACAACCAAGCCTTGGTGCAACGTGGTTCGTTGACCGTCT
>NZ_BAAGVN010000310.1:0-15071 GCF_054780855.1 Pseudaeromonas pectinilytica | reverse complement strand
TCCCCACGGGCGTGGGGAACTCGGGACAGTCAATACGGCAGATGCAACCTGTTGCGGTTCATCCCCACGGGCGTGGGGAACTCCCAGATACAAAACCCTGGATTGTGCTAGTGACAGGTTCATCCCCACGGGCGTGGGGAACTCTCTGCTAAATCCAGATCCGATTTTCGCGGGTGCGGTTCATCCCCACGGGCGTGGGGAACTCTCTGCACGGCGCTGTACCACTTCGGACGGCTCCGGTTCATCCCCACGGGCGTGGGGAACTCAATCTGGATCGCTCGTTGAATACTCGCCAACGCGGTTCATCCCCACGGGCGTGGGGAACTCTCACCGACGTGCCGACACACTGTGGCGTCCTCCGGTTCATCCCCACGGGCGTGGGGAACTCAACAGTTGCAGCAGATCCCCGGATACCAGGAGCGGTTCATCCCCACGGGCGTGGGGAACTCCATACCACGTTCAGCTCAATATTCAAAGTGGCCGGTTCATCCCCACGGGCGTGGGGAACTCGTAAGTAGTATATAAGACAGTAAATTCAATCACGGTTCATCCCCACGGGCGTGGGGAACTCTTTAACTTCTTCGGTCATTTTCGGCCCCTAGCCGGTTCATCCCCACGGGCGTGGGGAACTCGCGGCGATGAATCGTGTCATTAAATCCCACGACGGTTCATCCCCACGGGCGTGGGGAACTCAGGTTGGTGGCGAGCCAATATGGGATGAAACTCGGTTCATCCCCACGGGCGTGGGGAACTCTCGAATCCAGCTACCTTCTTGCGGATGATAGCCGGTTCATCCCCACGGGCGTGGGGAACTCTACGACGAGAACCCGTTTCTCAGCCCGTCAGCCGGTTCATCCCCACGGGCGTGGGGAACTCTAGCAATAAGAAGGAGGCCTACGTTTAGTGAACGGTTCATCCCCACGGGCGTGGGGAACTCGCAGTCAGTTCGCTAACATCGTTTTTCGGGGGCGGTTCATCCCCACGGGCGTGGGGAACTCTCGCGATCCGGCAATGTGTATATCGATGAATACGGTTCATCCCCACGGGCGTGGGGAACTCCAATGCTGCTGCCCGCTTGCGGTTTCTGTGTTCGGTTCATCCCCACGGGCGTGGGGAACTCTTGGCAACTCGATTCCGTTTGGGGCGTCATGGCGGTTCATCCCCACGGGCGTGGGGAACTCCCTGTTCCTGTCTCTCTTTCTCTATCATCCGGCGGTTCATCCCCACGGGCGTGGGGAACTCTGTTGGCAATGTCAGCGCTGCGCTTCCTGTTGCGGTTCATCCCCACGGGCGTGGGGAACTCTTGGGTGAACCAGCATCGACATTCAAGGTATGCGGTTCATCCCCACGGGCGTGGGGAACTCATTGCTGCAGGGCCTGAATGATGATCCAGTTGCGGTTCATCCCCACGGGCGTGGGGAACTCGTCGAGAGCCTTACCAACGGCCTTCATGGCCGCGGTTCATCCCCACGGGCGTGGGGAACTCAGAACGCCAACCTCTCCGCCATCAACAATGGGCGGTTCATCCCCACGGGCGTGGGGAACTCGTTGTGCTCGATAGTCTGCTCGGTGGCCAGCCCGGTTCATCCCCACGGGCGTGGGGAACTCTGCAGGCCAGCACATACGAGAATGAAGAGTTCCGGTTCATCCCCACGGGCGTGGGGAACTCGCTGGTGGCATCATGGTTTCCGACTCTGGCGACGGTTCATCCCCACGGGCGTGGGGAACTCGCATCAGTTGAGTTCAGCGCAGAGTGGGTGATCGGTTCATCCCCACGGGCGTGGGGAACTCGAGTGGGTTGATACAGAAGAGAAGTTGACCATCGGTTCATCCCCACGGGCGTGGGGAACTCCTGAATACGCTGATAGTGATATTCCGCCTCAGCGGTTCATCCCCACGGGCGTGGGGAACTCACTACTGCCTACATGATCAGCCGCGGCGTGCGCGGTTCATCCCCACGGGCGTGGGGAACTCAGCTGGGCACCAATCATCACAGCCTGCTCTTCCGGTTCATCCCCACGGGCGTGGGGAACTCTCGCGAACGCTCGACATGCGCGCGATTATTTTCGGTTCATCCCCACGGGCGTGGGGAACTCTCCTGGTCGTGTCTCCTCCTCTCAAATAGTCGCGGTTCATCCCCACGGGCGTGGGGAACTCACCACTCAAGCTGATCGACACGTTTACCATCACGGTTCATCCCCACGGGCGTGGGGAACTCTCTTGTAAAAATTGTCAGTTTTTCCATTTTTGCGGTTCATCCCCACGGGCGTGGGGAACTCGCGGGTTGCGTGGATATTGCCGTCGATCATCGTGGTTCATCCCCACGGGCGTGGGGAACTCATCAAACTGACTCCCGCAGTGCTGGCATTTAGCGGTTCATCCCCACGGGCGTGGGGAACTCGGCATCAATGACAAGCACACCCATAGATTTAACGGTTCATCCCCACGGACGTGGGGAACTCATTGGCAAATGTTGGATGTCTCCTTCGTCTAGCGGTTCATCCCCACGGGCGTGGGGAACTCCCATCATCACGCTGTCTTCGCTCATGTGCTGGCGGTTCATCCCCACGGGCGTGGGGAACTCGATTTGGCATCCGTCTCAGTTGGTTTTCATTTCGGTTCATCCCCACGGGCGTGGGGAACTCACAGACCGCACACGCCAGCCAGTGATTCCAGCCGGTTCATCCCCACGGGCGTGGGGAACTCGGAAATGTCAGTGGCCAGGACGGCATTCGCACCGGTTCATCCCCACGGGCGTGGGGAACTCGGTATGTGATTCCGGTTATTGGTTGCATCTGGCGGTTCATCCCCACGGGCGTGGGGAACTCGGTTGGCACAGCAACGAACTGCGCTGGCAATTCGGTTCATCCCCACGGGCGTGGGGAACTCACTAAAGCTATATACCTGTTCTATAAGGCTTTTTACAAGCAAAAATAAACACCGAATATTCCTGATTGTTAAAGAACTCTAACCTATTGATTTTCAACAGGTAGAAAAGAGACTAACCGCAGGCCATCCAGATCCACCGGTATGCGTCGATTCTTCCCCAGGGTTTGGAAATCAAAACCGGATTCATTGTTGGTCGCCCACGCCATCACCACATTGCCCTCTTCCACCAATTCAGAGACTTGCTGCCAGATCATCTCGCGCACGCGCTTAGAGGTATCCCCCACATAGACACCTGCTCGCACCTCCAACAGCCAAATGGCCAGACGCCCTCGCAGCCGTGACGGAACATTTTCAGTGACGACCATCAGCATGCTCATCGATGCCCCCGATGCCCCCGATGCCCAGCATCACCCTGTGGCGCAGGTTCAGGGATCGCCGGAGGTTGGGCATCGGCAGGAGCTTCTGGCGGTTCAATGCCGCCTGCCGCCAGGATCTCCTCGATGAGCGGGATCAAACTGGCTAGCGTCTTATCGGAGCGGAAGCTATCCCGACAGGCCAAGCGCACCTCACGATCCGGCTGCGTCGGTTTGCGAGCAGCAATTTCAAATGCTTTGGGCACTATGGTGTCGAACTTGATGATGTCAGCGATGTCGTAGACAAACGACAAGGGCTTACCGCTATGCACAAAACCGATGGCTGGCGCATAACCCGCCGCCAGCACCGCTGCCTCGGTAATGCCATACAGGCAGGAGGTCGCCGCACTGATGCATTGGTTCACCACATCGCCCTTGGCCCAGTCGTTGGGATCGTAACTCCGGCCACGCCAATCCACCCCATAGCGTTGGGCCAATAACTTGTATGTCTGGCGTACCCGGGCGCCCTCAATGCCACGCAACTGCTCCACAGAGCGGCGACTCGGTGGCGGCTCACCAAAGCGTAACTCGAACATCTTGCGCACCACTTTCAACCGTAGATCTTCATCTAGCGCCAGCTTGGCTTGGTAGAGCAGACGGTCACAGCGCGCCCCCCCCGGTTGTCCCGCAGCATAAAGCCGGACGCCCGCCTCTCCCACCCAGACCAGCAGAGTTCCAACGGTCGCTGCCAACTTGACCGCGGCATGGGAGACTCGAGTGCCCGGTTCCAGCATCAGGCAAGCCACAGAACCGATGGGAATATGGGTCCTCACCCCATTCTGATCGACCAGCACAAAAGCGCCATCAATCACATCCAGCTGGCCATACTGCAAGAACACCAGTGAAACCCGATCCTTAAGCGGGATCGGGTTTAGTGGGACGAAGGGCATGGGGTGCTCCTTAAGCCCGCTTGATCATCATCAAACCACAACCCAACCCTCTGCTCTTGCCAAAACCACTGGTCAGCGCCGAGGAAAATGTGGTCGGCTCTGTCACCGTCAGCACACCTTGCAACTCAACAGAGCTGAAACGGATTGACGCATTAGCCTTGGGTTTGCTCATGCAATGCTGCTGATAACCGCTCACAGCTACCTGCTCCGCCTCTACCTCAAACCCTTTCGCTGTCGCCTGTCGGAGAAACCAGTCAATCGCCGCTTGTTGCTGACATTGCCAAATATCTTCCGGCTCCAGATCCTTGGCCGCATGGTATTTAGCATCCATCAACACATCAGAGCGTTTGCCTTGCCGCGTCACTACCGGATTGACCCGCAAGGAAAAACACAAACGATCCCCAGCCGTAAGCTGCGGCGAAAATCGTTTGCTAACCACCCTTAGCAAGTTGTGCGCTGTAGGCTCTAAGGCTGAAAGCAAATAGCAGCGAACCCCACCAGCTATGCTCTCCTGTCGAAACAGGAAGTCTCTACTCGGTTGTTCAGGGAATAACTGCCAGAGCCACTGATGCAACGCATACGCACCACTATCACCCAGCTTGGTCAACATGGAAATCGGCAGGTCGTCATAACGCAGATCAATTCTGGATAGATACATTCACACCTCCTCTACCAACCGGCCCTGATGCTGAAATCGATTGGAAAACTGCCATCGCTTGCGACTTAACGGCTGGTCGCTGCGCATAATGGATTGCTGCAACTGCATACCAGCTATTTCGGCTTCTCCCTCCCAAAAGCAGCTCGCCCCCCAACCATCACGAGGCTGTAAGAGTGGATACAGTATGCTTTCGGCGTCTTTGAATACCTGCGCCAGTTCGCCTTGCATACAACAAGCGGCTAATGGCAAACCAGGAGGACAGCTCTTGCGACCAAGATAGGGTGGGAAAACAGGCTGCCGTAATGCCCGCATCAACTGATCCAGATTGTATGGCGCGCCATCGGTTGATTCGATAGCAATGAGATAGTAAGCATCACAACGATATTCCCGCGTGGAGAGAATGGTCTGCAATTCATCGGGTGCCAGGCGCAACTCATCGCGGCGAGTGGCATAACGTAGTTTGCGATTCTCTCGCGGTACTTGGACGGTGTGATAATCCCTAAGCCACTGGCTCTCCCGCAGCTGTCGGACTGCAATTCGATAGTGACTATTAAGTTCAAACAACCTTGTCTCTTCCTCTCGCCGGATACCAAGAGCAGCAGCGAGCAATCCAAGAATTGCCGAGCGCCCCGGAATAGGGTTGGTGTGTCGCACCTCCCCCACTGCCGGTTCCCCCCAGGCCGCTAACGGACCGTAGAGTTGAAATACCAGATAATCGGTCATAGCCTGTCCCTTCAAGATTTGGCAAATGGCTCGCAAACAAAGGACTGCAGCTCGGCGAAGGAACCAAGCCCTTCGGGGACACATAACTCCATCCGGGCACCGACAAACGGTCCATAGACCTTATCGAGATTGTCACGTTGCACTCTTAGTCGTTGAATGGCGCTAGTCAATTGCTCCTGACCCACGACCGGTTTAAAGAAGGCCACCGCCAAAGAGCGGGGTTGTTCAGTACCCACTTCAGCCAGTACATAATCGGCATAGGCTCGGGAGGCAAAGCTGTTCTGCTTGCCACTGGGAGAAACCTTGACGGCGGACTCAAGCAGTGCGGCAATGGCTCGCTGTGTCAACACCTCATCGCCACCTAGATTTTCCAGTAGCAGATCGCGGCTCAAACTGAGATAGGTGTAATAGAGCGCGGAACCAAAACCCTGCTCACCGATATGACCTGCACCAGTTGCATCGGCACCTTTATTCAGATCATCGACAGCCGAGAAAAAGTCATCCTCCACCGTACTGCCGCTAACACCTATCGCATGTGCCACCTGACACGCAGCCTCGACATTGAAAGCCGGTGAAGATGCCAGCATTCGTCCGAACAGGGCAATATCGACACTGGTATTTTCCTTGCGGAGCAATTGCAATTCATCGGCATTAGGCTCACGTTTTTCTGTGCCCAACGAGGCACACAACGCCTTAAGATCGCGCCACTCCTGATGACTGATATGAGCCAGCTGTTCGATTTCGAGGTTGATGCACTCATCCCACTGTTCAGCATCTTTGGGCTTTTTTTCGCTCTTGAGCTTGCCGAACTGGGCCGCAATCAATTGGGCCACTTTAAACGCTTGCTTCTCGCTCATTCCCCCCTGTTGCAACCACTCATAGACTTCACGACCAAGTCGACGAGTACGTACTCCGAGCGCCTGATGCAGGCCCTCTTCAAATAACTCTGATGTGCGCCAGGCACGCTTGATGCTCTGTGAGGAGATCCGCATCCGCTCCACGCCTCCCATTTTGGCCGTTTTGGGACGCCCCTGATCATCACGGTTTAAGTTGGACGGGGCGTAGGCGGTCAGCAGGTGCAGTTGAATATACTGGGTCATATCTTTACTCCTCGGTCATCTCGGTAGCCTGAAAATATTCGGTAGCCCAACGCAAAGCTGGACGTTGGAAGGGGGATCGTTCAAAAGGGGCACAACAAGCTATCTCGTCCTGTTCCCGGCACCACAGCAAGATACCATCCACCATAGAGGGCAAATTAACTTTGCCATCCAGTTGGCGAACGGCGCGGATCAATAGGCGATAAAGCTCATCGTGATCATGCACCTGATTCAGCCGGGAAAAACGCAACGCCGACAGTGGTGGATTACTGCTACCACGAGCTGGTTTTCCCAACTGAGCCGCAAAGCTGTTCTGCTCATTGATCTGTTTCACATGCGAAGCCACGCCAGCGGCCAAAGCTAGACCCAGCCAGCGCCACTCATGACCAGCGAGCCAGCTGCGAAACGGTCGAGCTAACTCGCGAAAACCGGTACAAAGTAACAAAGCAGCAGGACTATCGGCGCGTCGCAACTCGGCGCGCCAGCCACGCTGGGTTTGTAGTGAGGCATGCCACTCCTTGATGAGCCGAACAGCAACATCTTGACCCTCAGGGCTCATGCTCTTGAGGATCAGCGGGGTTGAGGTATCCATCAGTTTTTCTCCTTCAGAGCGAGATCCCGAAATGCCATTGATTTGCCGAGTGATTCATATAGCGACTTGCGAGCTGCAATTTCTCGATGCAGATCCAGCTGTTGTTCCGGGTTGGAAAAGACCAGATCATCGAATCGCTGTAACAGTTCTCGACGTAAATAATCTCGCCAGTGGGACAACGGACTGAGATCCTTAGGTTCTGTGTCAAACGCGCTCTGCAACTCATTGAGCAGACGGACAAAAGCAGCTTCTGTCTCTTGCCAGAAAGCGATATCGATAAAGCTAAAATCTCCTCGGGCATCCTTAGGGCTCTCATACCAGGCCTTTTTAACGGCATTCCGGAGCTCAGAAACACCCACCTTGGCCGCCGAGATGGCCCTTCTCACATACCCCAAGAATTCGTCCCGATGGTTTGCAGCAATATGGGGCAAGGGTAACTGGTGTTGATACCAGCAACGGGCCTTCATATTGTCCATGTCATAACCGAAACAATTAAGACCCAGTTCGACTCGACTTGGTCGAAAGCTCGCCGCCTGCATAACGACGGCGGCAGGCAACTCCAGATTTTGTTCGCTCTGCCCTTGCCAGATCAGCCCCAACCAATCTTTGTATAAAAGTCCTCCCGGCTGCCCCTTCACGGATAACAGTGGCGCCGTGGGATCTTTTATATCCCGTCGGTAGGGGGTCAGCGGATGAATCCAACTGTCATATTGCACGCCATAGTTTTTGGTTCGGTAGTGGTGAAAAAGCTGGTCACTCTGCACACCACACAGATCACAAGAGCCATCGGACAAATCGGAAAAGTCCAGCTCAATCCGTCTGGGCATACCCCAATAGACTTGCTGACGCGCCACCATCTCTGGTGTCGTCATGCCATCGGCTTTTTCACTGGTTCGGGTCGGGCCACACCAAGGGAAGCGAGCTGCATCCACAGGCTGTGTACTGGCAGGCATTTGCTCCTGAGTCAGTACGTTGAGCCACAATCGACGCCATAGCGGGGTATCAGCTGCCATCGGCCAAACCAGCGAAGTGATGGGACCGCCACCTCGTAAACTGGTTCTATGCCCCTGGCCACCACTGGGCGCATTGATTTGCAGAGTAAACAGAGCCATGGCAACACAGGCTGGGCACGCCTGCTTGACTGTGCCGCGCTTGATGAAATGGTCTTTATTGAGCTTTAGCGTATTACCACCCGGCGCTTCGATAAGCAGATTGGCAATAGAAAGAGGTTCCCCTTCCAAATTCGCCATATCCTGCATAAAAGCCGGTTTCTCGGGGCCAAGACTAAAGGCCGATTCCAGGCTGGCCAACCGCGATGCCAGAAGGTTGGCATCCAATCCGTCATCCCAGATTGCCTCCCACTCTTCGCGATCCTCAGGGGCTATAGCCGCCTGCAGCAGACCAATCAGCCACTGGTAAGCGGCGCCTTGGAAATCAGCCCTGGGCCAAGTCAGATCAACGATGGTTTCATCCAGCATCTCGGCGGGTTTAATACGCCGCTGGCGTCCATCCTTATCTCTGACTGGTAACCAGGGATCATGGATCAATGACAACATCAAAATTCTCCCTTTGGTTGAAATCCCATTCGAGTGGAATAGAAACCACAGTCACCATCTGGCAAAAGAACAACTTGCCCCGATGGTAAGTGATATTTCTCCTGCACCAGCCTCAACTCATCCCCCTGTAAATGCGGGATATTGCCTTTGACTTTGTGCCATAAGGTTTCGCGAACCTGCAGTCGGCTCATCTCCCAACTAAAAGGCCCTTCGGCATAAGGCTGAATTTCGCCGTTCACCCGACGCGCCAAAAACAACTGGGTCGTGGGATCACCCAGACGTGTTGAAAACTCGATCTCCTCCTGCCAACGTCCGGCGCTATCCTGATAGCCTTGGTCCAGCGTCAGCAGCAGTTGCCCAGCACTGGCTCGCTCGCTGTATTGCTTGCCTTGCTGATTATCACTGCGGGCTTGCAATCCGGCGGGGATCGCCACATGCAAGCCATACACTTCTTCCACCAGTGTGCGCGCCTCATCCGGCATGCGAATTGCGCCTAATCGCTGCAACAGCTGCTGTCCCAACCAGAGCCGACCATGATCTGGATAGACGTAACCAGTTCCGGGCATCTGACTTTGTAACCAGTCGCGATCCGGCTGCTCCTGCCATGTTGGTGCCAGGATCGTCAACACAGGTGCCGGACGTCCATCCTTGGCATCTTGCATCAACAAACGGTTGCCTTGGTTATCGCGAACATGCCGCTGCAAGCGACCAGCTCGTTGCACTAATAAATCGATTGGAGCCAGATCGGTGATCATTTCATCCAGGTCTAAATCCATAGATTGTTCAATAACTTGCGTAGATATCACCACCTTCCCAAGCCGAGACCCGCTATCTGATTCCTTGCCACACCAAGCCATCACCTTGGCTTCAATACCGAGTCGGTCAATAAAAGCGAATCGACTGTGAAATAGCAGCAATTGATCGGCATCCAACTCTTCCGCCAGCGCCTGATAGGCGCAAATGGCATCATCCACCGTATTACGGATCCAGGCGATGCAACGCCCCGCATCCACCGCAGCTCGTATCTTTGCCAAACACTCCTGCTCCTGGTGTCGCCATTCGACCTGTACTTCGCGGCAAACTTCCTTTCGCGAACTGACCGTTTCTTCATGCACATTGCCTTCGACATAGTGCGTCACCCATGGATAATTTGGCTCTGGATTGAGTTCAGGTGGTTCAACCCCACCCCCACGGGCAAAGGCACCAACCAACCCACTGCGCTGCTGTTGACTAAGGGTGGCGCTGAGAATAATGGCCGAGCCACCCTGGCTGGCATGAAATTCCAGCAGACGTTCGAGTAGCTTGTTCATATAGGCATCGTAGGCATGCACCTCATCGAGCAGCAGCACCTTACCTCGCAGCCCTAGCATACGTAGCGACTGGTGACGAAATGGCAGTACAGCCATCAGAGCCTGATCGAGCGTACCGACACCGACTTCGGCCAACAGGGCCTTCTTGCGGCTATCGGCAAACCAGCGATGACAACTGGCTCCGGCTGTCGCTTCGCCGGAGGCATACTCTACCGCCGTAGCCTCAGAGCTATCAGACCAGAGTGAATGTCGAAAATTCTGATTCAGCGCGCGCGCGCCATGGGCGAGCATCAGCGAGGGAGCACAGTCGCTGGTAAAAAGCGTTCGATAACTTGCTTGCAGACGATCAAACATCGCATTGGCCGTTGCCATGGTTGGCAAACCGATATAGAGACCATGACTCTTACCCTGTGCCAACAGGCGGTTAGTCAGGATCAGGGCGGCTTCCGTTTTACCGGCACCAGTAACATCCTCGAGTATAAATAGCTCAGCCCCGTTGGAAGAAAGCGGTAGTACAGCGGCCAACTGCTGTAATGGAGTCGGCTGAGTAATAAAGGGAAATAGATGACGAATGCCATCAAAACTGGCACAACGCGCCGCTGTTGGTAATCGAACGACCGCCAACTCTGCCTGCCCGAGCGTTAATGACCAGTATTCCTTCAGAGGTATTGTTTTTGCCTTATATGGAAACAACTCATGATCGGAACCCAACCAGTCAGCCAAGACAATAAGTCCAGCCAATGGCCAACTGGCCTTGGTTAATGCGTATTTTCGCCATGCCTTGTCACCACATGGCTCTGGCAAATGCGCCATCCCCAGCAACTCAGCCAGTGCAGATATCCACTCCTTAGCAGCCTGGATATCATCAGAGTGAAATGCACTACTACCTTCTGCCATTACATCAGGCGGTTTGCCGTGATGACCGGTGGAGAGCGTCACCAGATGATCCAAGGTGAAATACTCGGCACTTTTCAATGAAGTTGGGAAAGGAGACCAGTGTTGTTCCTTACACTCACCACGAAGACGAGCATTCCAAAGCCAGAAACCGAGTGAGTCGTGCCGACATGAATAGAACTTATCAGGCAGAGGGGGGACCAAATCAGGAAATACATTGAGCTGCTGAAAGCCTCGGGCAAACTTGCCGATATCGTGTACACCGAGCAACCAGGCAAAGAACATAGCCCCTTCGTTAATTGAAAAGCCCAGTTGCTGGAATACCTTACCTGCCCCAAACATATCATTCTTAACCAGCCAATAGCCGCAGGCCGCTACATCCAAACAGTGGTAAGGCAGCAGGTGATAGGCATCGCCCGGTTGATCTTCACTTCGTTTTGCTTTACCCCAATAGCGGTAATAACTCGGCCATGTCGCGATATTTGTTTCAGCCATCTATTGCCTCACCCCATTGGAATAACCAAGCTCCATACTACTCCCCTCACTCGCTCACATAGCGAGCCACCGCCAAATGAATCCATCATATTTTTTGATGTCCATCACCATTTGGCACTTTAAGTCCCATGGCGTTCGAGTCCGGCGGTCATGGCGGCGACCACAGCCTGACGCAGTTCGGGGGGCGATATCACCTCCATTTCGGCGGCAAAGCGCAGCAGATCGCGGGTCAGCTCCCGTAGGTCGTTGAATGGGATCGCTAAATAGATTCGGCCATCGGCGAGGCGCTCCATCTGTTGCTCTGGGTGCCACTGCACGGGTTCGACCCAAGGCGCCGCCGATGGATCAAATAGCACCTCCGCCCGTAATGGGGTCGAGCCTGGGAAGATCCCGTAACCACTGCCCAGCAAGGCAGCCACCTCCGCTTCGTCACACACAACAGCTAGTTCTGTTAGCAGTTGGGGTCGATCCATCCGACTCAGAGCAAAGATGCGCAGCGCCTCGCGAGCATGACAAAAGGCAATGAGATACCAGTTATCGCGATACCAAAGCAGAGTCTGTGGCGAGACAGCGCGATGAGAGTTCTCGGCCGAAGAACCCTCAACCCGCCGATAACCAAACTGCAGACGATTAGCGCATAACAGGGCATTAAGTACGGTGTCGAATATTTCAGTCTTTACGCTTTGGCGCGCCACCAGATGTAACCGGAGCAAACTTCGGCCAGATCGATCCCGCCCCAACAGCTCTCGGGTCTGAGTGCGCAAGCGGGCAATGCTGGTACCAAGCAGTCCAGGCTGGGCCTGATCCAGCAATTGCTCGGCCATCAGCAACGCAAAGAGTTCGCTCTCGGTGAAGAAAGCACTGGGCAGAGTGAGCGAGTCAGGTTCGGTTTCATAACGATAACCACCGAGTGCCCGATCAAAAATGATTGGGATCTGGTGCTGTTCACGTAAGGTTTGCAGTAGGCGTTTGAAGGTACTGACTGAACACTCCAACCGCTCCAACAGATAATCCCGAGAGGGTGGTTGGCGGGAAGTCAGCAGCAGGTGATGTAGCTGCATGGCCCGAGAGAGTTGTTCCATAATTTCCATTCACTGCAGGGTTGATACTCGCATGAGTCGGAAATGAGAATATTAAAAGTATGTAACTAACTAATTCAACTACATTATTCCAGCCATCCAACACAGACATGAAAACAGACTATGACGAAAAAATTTGACTCGATGGGGGCTTATTAAGCTGGTTTCCATATTGATCTCCGCCAACTACTACACATTCCCCGAATGATACGGAACAACAGGCGTACTCGTGGGCTTGTCCTGACCTAAGCTCCCAGCACACCGTCTTGCAATTCGTCCTTACAGTAAGCTGCGACCTCGAATAACTCCGCCATGGCGCGGTAATTAACGCGATCCTCCGGGCCAATGACCTCACCCTCATATTCATCACACTGGGTTGCCTGATAATTCAACGCCGCCGACTGCAGTAACAGATCCAACCGCGTGGTGGGGATCACTTGATAACGCCGACCAGCCAACACCAGATAGGAGTAAAGATCAGGCCAGTCGCTGGCAAAGCGGATATGACCAGCCCATATCAGATGCTCGCTACCACGCAGCCAACCGAGGGTTCGTTGCCAATTCCAAATCGGTGGATAAACGGCTCCGTTTTGCATGAAGCGCTGAAACGCCATCGCGGCGAACAGCAGTATCACGATACTTTCCAGACTAAAAAACGAAGGACCATATAGATTGAACATCAGGATCTCGTTGAACAGAGCCAGCAGACCACCCAGCACCTGAGTCAGGTGCATGCGGGTCCGGAATAACTGCTCCATCGCCTTGCCCTGATCCTCATCCACGGATTGGCTCGTCGCCAAAACTGCCAGTCGCCGATAGTGCCGACGGATCCCCCAGTAGCTGATGAGGACGCCCACTGCCGCACAGACTAACCCCAGCAAAATACCGATACCGAACGAGTGGCTGGCATCCAGATAGAGGAATCCAAGCCCAGCCAGCACAGTGATATTTAAGAAGCCACACCAGACGCGTAAAAAATCCATGCCTAAAAACATAGCGATACTCCTAATGGGTGAAGGTACCTGCTTAGCATCCCACAGTTCTAGCGGATGCAACTCCCTTGCACATCAATAGGTTATCACGCACTTGCATCCATTCAGATCGCCTTATACTGGTGCCGCCATAGTAAACCGACCACAATCACATTACGGAGATGCCGACATGACCACGAATGAAAAACAACCCCAAACAGGCATGCGACTGGGCTATCAGATTTTTGCCCTGGGGCTAGCACTTATCTGCGCGCAATGGTTTCAGGAGGGGCATTGGTTGGAGGGGATCCTCGGCGCCAGCGTTATCTGTTTTTTGGTCTGGCGTTATGAACGAGTCTGTCTGTTGGATGGCTACTTTAAGCAGATCTGGAGCAAGCGCGCACAGCACTGACCAAGCGGGCTGGTGTACAAGCCAGCCCTCCCTCTGCCATCTACTCTCGTTTAGCGGATCAAGCGGAAGCTGAACTGGCCGCGCCAAGTAACACAGGCCCATCAGGGTGCGAGCGATTTTTACTGGCTGCGATCTTGTGAACACAGGTGCGAGCAGTCACAGGTAACGCCCTACATTACTGGATCGACAGTTGAACGGTTTTACCGGACCGCAACGCCATATCCACCAATGCATCCAGAGTGCAATGCGTGGCCTTCTTGCTGAGGATGTCTGATATCCGTTGCCCAGCGCCCCCGAAAAGAGCGCCGCATCAGTGCGGGTAAGTTCTTTAGCCTGGATCCAGGCGGCCAACTCCGCCAGCAGGTCCTCGTTTATTGCCAACTTGTCTGTAATGATGCGTTCGGATTGTGATTTCAGCTCTGCGGCGAGCTGAGGTTCAAACCCCAAATCAGCAAATACATTGCCGGAGGCTGACGTCACGTTTGTAGTCTTGGTATCGATGCTCATCGCTTGATCCTGATGCACATACAGGTGTGGGTGCCATACAACAAAAAAACAGCTTATGTCAGAACGGTTGAAATTCAATTATCTGCGATTACAAGCTGCAACCTAGGCCCCATGGCCAATCCAATTGCGAAGGTTTAATCCCTGAACGTCTTTCTTTCCTTCGATTTGTGATTTGAATCTCAATTCACCCCTTAACATTTTCCCGAACCCACGGATCTCCATTGTAACGCATTAACCCAGCATCGTGCTGCGCCTGTGGCCCAGCCCTGCGTGTGACAAGGATTTCCTCATGACCGCTCTTATCTTTAACGATGGCCTCGGCCTTACCGGCTCCTCTCTGCAACGCCTCAATGGCCAGTTCGGCGCCGGCTCTTCCTCCATCGGTCAAGGTAAAGTCAGTAACTACGTCAATGCCGCAACCGGCAATCTGGTCCTCTCCGACCAGGACGAAATCCTTGTCGGACGTGGTCTGGATGTGATTGCCGAGCGCACCTACAACAGCCTGGGGGCCTGGGATGATTCCGATGCCAATGGCTGGCGTTTTGGCTTCGAGCGGACTGTTCGCCTGAGTGGCAGCATCAATGC